>CAYORP010000185.1:0-4902 GCA_964406415.1 uncultured bacterium | reverse complement strand
GGGCACGACGCAGGTAAAATGCAAATTTCATGACTCCGCCGATACACAATCCGCCGGGTTTACTGCCTTTTTTTTGTCATTGCGAGGCGTCTTTTGCCGTGGCAATCTGACGCTCTTCGTCATTGCGAGGCGTCTTTTGCCGCGGCAATCTGAACCTTATATTGAAATTGCGCAGCCTGCCCCGAGTCTGTCATTGAGATTGCTTCGTCATATAAAACATTCCTCGCAATGACAAGCGAGGGGGTCTCATTCCTCGCAATGACAAGCGAGAGAATCAGTTCCCTCACATCCGTTCGGGACAAGCCTCGCAATGACAAATGCTCAGATTCTATTATGGACGTACGGATGTACCGTCGGGCGTCCCGGCAAGTGTCCATCCGGGAAGATTTGTCAAACAGGGATATTTACCTGCTTTTTTCTCATCAATATCAACGCCCAGTCCGGGCTTTTCATTCGCATAGGCATAACCTTTTTCCACGCGCGGGCATCCGGGAAAGACCTCCTGAAGCGGTTCACTGAAGGGAACAATCTCCTGTACGCCGAAATTGTGACAGCACAGGTCAAGGTGTATATTTGCGGCATGCCCAACGGGAGACAGGTCTCCGGGACCATGCCATGCCGTACGGATACCGAAGGCCTCACAGAAAGAAGCAATTTTTCTTGCAGGCGTTATCCCTCCGACCTGGCTTATATGCACACGGATAAAATCAATAAGTTTCCCTGTTATAAGCGGTGTCCATTCCCGCGGATTGTTGAAAAGTTCTCCCATAGCGACAGGCGTTGCTGTCTGCTGTCTTAAGATTTCAAACCATTCTAACTGTTCAGGTGCAAGGGGGTCCTCAAGAAAAAACAATCTGTATTCCTCAAGGTCGCGTGCCAGCCTTATGGCATCAATCGGCGCCAGACGTTCGTGGACATCGTGCAGTAATTCAACATCAAAACCAACCTTCTTTCTTATATGCTTGAACAATTTCGGGACCGACCTTGCATATTTGCGCGGGTCAAAATATGCACCCGGCAAAGCACCGTCAGGTTTTGTTATATTATTACTATGACCTCCGTAACCGCCCATCTGGCAGCGGATATACTTATATCCTTCCTCAATATAGCCGCACAACTTTTCTTCCACTTCATTTTCATCCCTGCCGTCTGCATGACGGTATACAGCAGCGGCCTCACGACACCTGCCCCCAAGTAGTTCATAGACCGGCAGTCCTGCAATCTTACCCTTGATATCCCATAGAGCCATATCCACACCCGAAATCGCATTGTTTAATACAGGTCCGTTGCGCCAGTAAGCATTGACCATTGAAGACTGCCAGATATCCTCAATGCGCATAGGGTCCTTCCCGACAAGGAAAAACTTGAGATAATTCTCCACTGTAGAATGCACAGCCAGGCACCTCTGCGTGAAAGTTGCACACCCGAGACCGTACAGTCCCGGTTCAGAGGTGACAACCTTGACTATTACCAGATTTATGCCTCCGGGTGCGGTAATAATTGACCGCACATCCTTAATTGTCAGTTTTGCCATGTTAATAATCCTTTCATCTGTTAATGATATCCTCAACAGAATATTTTCTGCCGTATTTCATATCAAAATACCTGACAGATGAGTTTTTGAGTTCTTCTCTGAACTTTTCCGGGTCCACGGTGTTTTCGGCAAACATCCCGTAGTGGCTCGGAATTGCAACCTTTACTCTCATCTCAAAAGCTAGGGCTGCAGCCTCTTCATATCCCATGTTGCCCATTTTCCCGTTAATGCATGCTATAAGAATATCCGGAACGTACCTCTTTGTGTCCAGAAGTTTTTTATCATACAGGGTGTCTCCGGTCAGGTATACTGTATATCCGCTGTGTTTAATTACAACGCCTATACTGTCAGGGGTATGGTTTGCATAAACGGCATTTATCTCCAAATCTCCGTCAGAGAAGGAATCCCCGGCGTTTAACCTGTACAGACTGTTTTTCTGTATACCCATTGACCTGAAATGTTTCAGGCATGTAGCAGGCCCGGCAAACAGCGTACCGGGCGCAGATAAACATCTTATTGACTCCTCATCCAGATGGTCCGCATGGTCATGCGTGCTTATCACCATATCCACTTTCAATCCCCGGGCATCTATCGGAACAGGGACAAGTCTCCGGGGTCCCCCTGCCTTCCCTACTGAATCTGACAGGTACGGGTCAATGCAAACCGTCTTATCCCCAGTATAAAAAACATATCCGCCCTGCCCTATCCACGTGATGTCAAAACTCATTGTTCCTCCTGCGGTCAGTAAGATGATTTCAATCACTAACACTTTTGGTCTGCGGGGGAATTCCCCATCCGAAGTCCTCACTTTCTGCACGCTCAGGCATCCCCGGAAGAATAAGCCCGCCGTCCACCCTGATAGTGATACCGGTTATGTAAGATGCCTTTTCGGAAAGAAGCCATGATACGGCTCTCGCAATATCCAGCGGAGTACCCATTCTGCCCAGTGGTATCTTTCTGCCGAATTTTTCATAATGTTCTTCACTGCCCTCACGAACCCTGGTGGAACCGGGAGCAACACAGTTTACTCGAATCTTATAAGGGGCAAGGTCCAGCGCAATTGACCGGGTCGCCCTTGAAAGCCCTGCTTTTGCCCCGCCGTAAAAAAAGTCCCCCGGATACGCCCTCTCTGCCCTGGTTGAGGTGATATTCACTATACTACCTTTTATGCCGAGGGGAACCATATGCCGGGCGGCGGCCTGGGTTACAAGTAAAGGGCTTATGAAATTAACGTTGATTAAAGCAACAATATCTTTTGTTTCTGTATCCATTATACTACCTGTCATAAACATTGCAGCATTATTCACAAGAGCATCCAGATGTCCCAGTTCTTTTATGACGCTGTCAACGAGTCTTGCCGGAGCGGCAAGGTCACGGAAATCAGATTTATATACAATGCACTTCCGTCGGTATTCCTTTTCTATCCTGTGGGCAACATCCTCTGCTTCTTCCTTTTTTGTAGCGTAGGAGATGCCCATATCATATCCTTCTTCCGCCAGAGCCAGAGCGATACCCCTGCCGATACCCCTGCTCGCCCCCGTAATCAATACGGTTTTACTCGCATTTTCATCACCCATCTTTTCTCATTCTCCTTTTCTTTCCATCCCATGTATTTTTTTCACAAAATATTCATTTACTTTTTACTTACTTCCCCTGTCCGGGGTTCATTTATTTTAACAATAGACCCGTCAAATATCAAATCAAGCAGATAAAAAATATGGACACCCTGAAAAATTAATGTTATTATTTATTTAAAATTTTGGTTGTCATTTAAAGTTTAAAAGTGGACTGCTTTTAAAGGATTTAAAGTTTAAAACCGGACTAAATTTCCTTCTCCCCTGGGGGAGAAGGTGCAGGTTGAGGGGGCCATTATTTCTAAAAACAGCGGTAGTAATGTGGATACTGTGGTTAACTCTTAATTGTTAGAGTTATCCAAGTTTTCGTGGATAATGTGAATAACTGATTTTGAGTTATTCAAGACGGAGGCGGCATTATCCACAAAACGTCAGTATCCACATTTAAAGTCTTGTGGTTTAATCTTTCCTTACTGAAAACAGGGAGGGTTAAACCATGGGAAAACAGATACATAAGCGGTTGGCGGATGAGCAGGTAAGAGGTTTGTTGGAAAGGTATTGTTCAAGAGAAGTTGAACTGGAGTACATATTAAAGATCCTGGAGATAGGACGAAGCCGGTTTTTTGAGTTGCTCAAAAGTTACAAGGGAAACCCGTACGATTTCTCCATCGCTTACAACAGACACAAGAAGATACGGCATATTTCAGAGAAGGTAGAAAAGAATATCCTCAAGGAGTTAAAACTGGAGAAATCGTTCATAGAAGACCCGGCAATGACGGTAAGAAGTTACAATTACAGTTATATAAGGGACGTACTTCGGGATAAATATAAACAGCAGGTTTCCGTACCGACGATTATCGATAGAGCAAAGAAGAATGACTTTTATCTGCCGAAAAAGGAGCATAAAAAGCACGACAGGGAAGTGTTGACCAACTATGCCGGCGAGTTGATACAGCATGATTCCTCTCAACATAGATGGTCGCCGTATGTGGATACCAAATGGTATTTGATAACTTCCCTGGATGATTACAGCCGGAAGATGCTTTATGCTGACCTTGTAGAACGGGAAACAACATGGGACCATATTGAGGCAATGGAAAGCATCTTCCTTCAATACGGACTGCCTTTGTCGTTTTACGTAGACAGCCATTCCATATTCAGGTTTGTCCAGGGCAGGGACAGTTTCTGGCGGAAGCATTACAAGGTAACCGATGATGCGGATCCGCAGTGGAAACAGGTGCTTATTGAATGCGGTGTGAAAATAACCTATGCCTTGTCTCCGCAGGCAAAAGGTAAGATAGAACGGCCGTACGGATGGTTGCAGGACAGGATTGTGAGAACCTGTGCGAGAGAGAACATAAAAGAAATCAGAGGTGCCCGGGAAGTGTTGAGATACGAAATGGATAGATACAACAAACATCAAGTACACAGCGCTACCAGGGAAATCCCTGATCTCAGGTTCTATAATGCTCTAAAAGCAAAGAAAACTCTGTTCAGGCCGTTTGTTCCGCCGCCACCATTTGAATCAACCAAGGATATCTTCTGTTTACGCGTGGAACGGATGATTAACTCTTACAGAAAAGTATCCCTGAATAATCTCGAATTGAAGGTCTCCGGTGCACCACTGCATTCAAGAGTGCAAATGCGCATCGTCCCAGACAAAGAAACCGGAATTGCTGAGGTGCGTTTCTGGCATAAAGATAAACTGGTCGATATTCAAAAGGTGAAAAACGAGGACTTGAATTTAGTCCGCTTTTAAACTTTAAAAAGTCCAGTTTTAAATTTTAACTAACA
>CAYORP010000184.1:0-3689 GCA_964406415.1 uncultured bacterium | reverse complement strand
ATTATTCTTTATAAACGCAAGGTTAATTTCCTCAAGGTCAGAATTTTCGGGGGTTACTATCTTTTGATAACCCTGGAAATTGTCAACTTTGTATCTCTTAGCCATGGTGTTTCTCCTCCAAGAATTAATTCCCAATAATATACACCTTAATACCAGTTCCGTCAATATCTCCTCTCACTACTACGGATGGTGTTTTTTGGATTTAAGATAGTGGGGATTTTAATTCATCTGTTTTAGATGATTTATAATTTGTGTAATCATGGAACACTTTTTCATAGTTATTAATATAGATGTTTATTTTTACTCCACCAGTTCTCCCAATAACTGACCTGGCTTGTAGCCGCCAGTCCCGTTACCCCGGTAATATTCCTGAGGGCCCTTAGAATTTCCATGGTTCCGGCAGACCACTCGCCTTCAGACATGCGAGCAATTTCAATCAATTCTCCCACAACCTGTCTTTCCCCGAGCCTGAATAAAGCCGTTCCGATTTCGCCCATTACACCATGAACGTAACCTCCCGAAGGATGATATCCATGAAATGGCCAGGGACCTTCGTCATCACCCTCTTTTAGATAACCTTTCTCTTCCTCCCATATTTCCCTGAGAATTGCTACCGCTTCGGGTTTTCCGAGGCTACCAAGAGAGTGGGCTGCATTCGGGCGAAAAACCCTGTATTTTTTATCGGTAAGCCATAATTTTAAAGCGGGAAGAGCACTTTCGTCGCCAATTTCCCCTAATGATAGGATAAGGTTGCCCGCTATTGAATATTCTGTGGGATGATTAAAATCGGAGCCGAGGTTATATATCTCCATTATCCGTTCAATCATAAAAGGAACCCCTTCGGCACCGTATTGGTCCGCAAAGGTTTGTCTGGCCGATTCTTTCATATAATCTGTATCCCTGAGAGCAAGACGTATTTCCTCTTTTTGTGAATCTGGCAGGCTGCTTTCGGGGATTATATTCTGTTCCTGTTTTTTCCCGCACCCGGCAATAAGGGAAAAGGATAAAAGAGTAACAACAAATAATCTGTTATACAATAAGATTTTCATTATTGCGCCTCCTGTCTTTTTGCGAGAGTTTTGACCCTAAATCTTCGTGCTTTTTTATTATAGCCTGCTCGTTTTGAAAAATCAAATTTTTGTGACACTTTTTATTTGCCATTTGAATGTAATATTGTTAAAATTTTAAAAACATTTTAATTCAAAGGAACCGCTGTGGATAGATTAAAACGGAAACTCGACAGACTGGAGGGCATCGGATACAAGGGATACAAACAACTTAAGGGTGCTTATTGCTTTAAAAAATACGACATTTGTATAGACCATATACAGTCAGATCCGTTTGCTCCGCCATCAAGAGTCCGGATAAAAGTTCCCCAGAAAGTTGCAGGATTTCCTGCACATGTCTACTCCAACAGGAACAGGGAAGTGGCTTCAAAAGATTTTATTGCCCGGAAGTTGAAGAAAACAATTACTAAATACTCAAAGGGTGGACGTGGAACAGGCAAAAGCGGTTTTATATCAATTGCCCCAGCGGGACAGGAAATAATTGAAAGGACTTCTGTTTTTATAAACGGTGAGTATGTTGAGGCGAGAATTACAGTGGCATTGCCGGCATACGGCAGAAGAATAGCAGGACAGCAGGCGAAAGAAATGTTTTTCAAAGAAATTCCGCTTGTTATAGAAAATGCGCTCTTGTATAAAAATATTGACGAAACAGAATTGATGAAACACATCAAAACCATGGAAGATGCTGATTATATACGGGTGAATCTTAAGAAATCCGGTATGGTTGCTTTCATCGCCGACGGCTCCATTCTTCCCAGGAAAAGCGGGGTGGACGCAGCACCGATGACAGGAAATTTTGTAGTTCCATTCTCATCCCCGGATACAATGAGAATAGAAATGACTCCTCCAAACAGGGGGAAAATAACGGGAATGGGTGTCAGGGAAGGAGTGACACTGATTGTCGGAGGTGGCTTTCATGGAAAATCTACACTGTTGAACGCGATAGAAATGGGTGTCTACAACCACATACCCGGTGATGGGAGAGAATTTGCTGTCACTGTCCCCTGCGGATTGAAAATAAGAGCCGAGGGTGGACGAAGAGTTGAAAAGGTTGATATCTCTTCCTTCATTGACAACCTCCCTTTTGGAAGGAGTACAGAGGATTTCTCCACGGAGAACGCAAGTGGCAGTACCTCGCAGGCGGCGAATATCATTGAGGCTTTGGAAATCGGGGCCGACCTTTTAATGCTGGATGAAGATACTTCAGCGACAAATTTTATGATAAGAGACCACAGAATGCAGGAACTTGTCTCCAAGGAAAAAGAGCCGATAACGCCTTTTATCGACAAGGTGAAGTCTCTCCACACTAATTTAGGAGTTTCAACCATCCTTGTAATGGGAGGAAGTGGAGATTATTTCGATGTGGCGGATTCCGTGGTAAGCATGCAGGATTACAAACCTTACGACGTCACGGGGAAAGCCCGGGATATAGCCAACAGGTATAAGTCTGAAAGGAGAAGGGAAGGCGGCAATACCTTCGGCAATATATTGCAAAGGATACCGCTCAGTAAAAGTTTAGACCCATCCAGGGGAAGAAAAAACGTTAAAATACGCGTTAAAAGTATGCACTCTATACTTTTCGGTGCTGAACTGATAGACCTGTCAGTACTGGAGCAACTTGTGGATTACGGTCAGACCAGAGCGATAGCCGATACTATTTACTACGCCAAAAGATATATGAACGGGGAGACAACATTAAGGGAGGTAATAGACAGGGTCTTTTTGGATATTGAGAATAACGGACTTGACACCGTAAGTCCTTTTATAAATGGCGAGTATGTCCATTTTCGCAAATGCGAATTCTCTGCTGCCATCAACAGACTGAGAAGTCTTGTAGTAAGATAAACCTGTTCCTGTTCTGATTTTCCAACAGCAGTCTTTTTTTACCAAAATGTTTATCTTGTTATGCCTTATATAATTCTGAAGACTTCAGGTTCCAGAGATGAGTTTTGATGCAGGGATACCCTTTTCTTTTTCATAAGGGTATACAACGCCGGTTCATTGATAATAAAATTGTAAAGGGCTGATGATATCTCTATCCCCGCTTTTTTGCCAGGATTTTTGGAAAGATATGTTAACAACTCATTTCTCATCTTTAATGCCGTGAAATAGATGTTTTTCACGTATCCTGTACCTTTGCATTTTCCACACCTGTCTAAGAGGATATCAGAGAGTTTAAAGTCCATTTTCTCCCGGCTCATCTCTACAATACCGAGTTTGGATATAGACAGAATTTTGGTCTGTGCCTTATCTATTTCAAGGCTTTCATTGAGGGTTTTAAACACCTTATTTCTTTCTCTCTGGTGTTTCATATCTATAAAATCCACCACTATCAGCCCGGACAGATTTCTCAGCCGTATCTGTCTTGGAATCTCTTCTGCTGCCTCAACATTGGTGTTGAACACTGTTGCCTTCAGATTGTCTTTTTCACTGCTGCCGCTATTTACATCAATCGCATTCAGGGTTTCACCTTCTTCAATTATAAGATAACCTCCCGAAGGGAGGAAGACCCTGTCTGAAAGGGACTTTTCTATTTCTCTTTCTATCCCGTACTTCACGAAAAGGGAACGTTCCTTTTCTTTGTGCAGTGATACCTTTCCTTGCATCTCCGGCAGAAAGAGA
>CAYORP010000183.1:0-6214 GCA_964406415.1 uncultured bacterium | reverse complement strand
TCTTATATTCTTCCATTTTTTCAGTATCTGTCTTCTTCCAGCAACTCAAAACCGAGCAGTGTAGACACCTGTTTGAATTTCTCCCTCCAGTCGCCATAAAAAATAACATAGTGGTGTCCGAAGGTATTGTTGTCCAGATTCTTTAAAACACGTTCAACATCAATTCTGGCAGTCAGTTTGGTCCTGCACATCAGGTCATCAAACCCATCATAAAATTCTCTGCCTGAAACGGTTTTACCCGTAAACAGGGAAATTTTTTTATCGTAGACGCTGATTTTGACAGCGGTAATTGTTTCGTTGAGCGGCAGTTCAACCTGTATGCCGACAGCGGTATGTTTCCTCAGCATGTTGGAGGTGGCATGACTTCTTATTACGTATGGGACCCTGTCATTTCCATGAGGGTTAATCGGTGCATAGCAGTGTCCGAATATAGCCAGTTTATTAAGAGGGTCAAACCCCAGTGCATCTCCTGCGAAACTCGGTCTGCCTGTGATGTAAAGTCCTGTCATCTGGGTGACTATACAGTCTATGAGTGTTTCACAACTGGTTACCTTGAGTTGTTTGGCAAGTTCCATCTCTGCCAGAGGTGGCATGGTGTCAGTTACGCTTTTCCCATTCAGTTCGCCCCAGCCCATAAAAAACCCCCAACTGGCCATAGTCATTGAATTACAGTTATACCTTTCCATCAGTTCTACAACGGCCAGATACATCCTTGCTGATTTCACTATCTCTTCTCTGCTGGTGTCTTTTACCTCTTTTGCCTCATACATCCACATATCAGCAATCTTCTCCGCTTCTTTCACGTCAGAACTTTCAATCGCTCTATTTAACTCGTGATAGTCTGTGGTTTTTATATCCAGTCCGAAAGATTCATTCAGTCTGGGGAAATAGAGTTGTTTATAGTCGGCAGGTTTGATTCCTCCATCGTGAAAACAGGGTCCTGAACCGGGGTCATCTGCCCGATACGTTATATTCAACAGTCTTGAGTTTTTTATCTTTCTCAGTGCTGTGAGCATCTCAATCTTATTTACCAGGTCGTCAAACCTGGCTGACGATACCGATGGAGATATGTCTTTTTTGCACAGGCAGGCATCTATGAGTTTTTTACCTCTGTAGAAGTGCAGCAGTCCCCTGTCCCAGTGTTCTCCCCAGTACAGCAATCCTCTCACCATTATTACGGGCAGTCCGATGGAGGTAAGGTCGTAGTTGTAACAGATGCCAAAAACAAGTATTCCATCAAGTTCATCTTTTATCTTTTTCACTCTTTCAAGAACAGTCTTGAGATTTGCCATGTCAGATTTCCCGACAAAATCCACCTCACCGCACCTGTCCTGCAGTTTTTTCAGAATCTCGTCTGATTCTTTCTGAAAGGGTCCGCCGAATATTGTGTAAATCTTTGCTCTTCTGTCTTTATCCATAATTTGCCTCTTTTTTCTCCCTCGTTCTGCCAGATTTATATCTAAATCTTCCCGAACCCTCATTTGCCAAAGGAGTCCTGAGTAGGGTTTTCATCTTCTAAGGTTTTTCTTCCTCCCACAAATGCTTAGCATCATATGCCCATGGAGGTGTGACCACCGCTCTTTCAGGCAAGGGCACTGGTCCTTTCAATAGTGGGTCATCTGTTTTTTTCATCCACCCGGCAAGTTTTATTTTAAGCACGGCGGCTATTTTTTTATGTCCGGGAGAATTAATCAGGTTATTTCTCTCAAGTGGGTCACTCTTCAGGTCAAACAGAAATTCAAATGGTCTTATTCTCTCAAAGTAGCCGGATTTACTTGCCAGTTCTTTGGTAAATCCTGCATCTACATTTGGAGGAAAATAAAATGGCCTTGTCTCAAAACACCTTATGTACTTATATCTTCCAGTTCTGATACTCCTCATGGGGTCGTACGCAGCATGGTAGGTCATCTCTGTATATATCTCTTTTCTTGTCTCTTTTACCTTCCCCCTGACCACCGGCAGAAAACTGACTCCCTGCATCTCTTCCGGGACTTTTATCCCGAGATATTCAAGGATGGTAGGGGTCAGGTCTAAGTTGGAAATAAGAGAACCTACCTTTTTCCCGCCTCTGAAGCCGGGTCCTCTCATAAGCAGAAGAATTTCAGTACCGGGGTCAAGGAGCGTGGCTTTTGCACCGGGGAAAGCAATGCCGTGGTCTGTGGTAAAAATTACCAGTGTATTTTTGGAAAGGCCTGTTCTGTCAAGTGTGAGCAAAATTTCTTCTAAGTAGTTATCCACCCTTTCAATAAGGATGTTGAGTCCTGCGATGTCTTTTCTGGATTCCAGAGCATCAGGTAAAAAAAGAGGAACCTTGAGGTCCTTTTCTGGATTTTTTACCACAGGAAAGGGTCTGTGTGTCTCTGATACACCTGCAGAGATAAAAAATGGCTGGGCAGGTTTAGACATCAAAAATTTATTTAGAAGTGGGAATACGTTATCGGAATGGAAATTATCTGGAGATGTGTGTTCCTGATATCCCAGAAGGTCCCATATCTTAAGATGGTCATCCCATTTACACTCATGCTGGTGGCCAAAAAGGTGTGTGGCATAGCCATTTTCGGAAAGAATTCTGGGGAGATATGGTACGTTTACCTTTAGCGAGAAACCTCTGTGTGCCAGACCTATCATACCGTTGTTATGGGGCATAAGTCCTGAAAACATACTTGCCCTGCTTGGACTGCACTGTGGGGCAGTGGAGAAATAATTGGTAAACTGTATCCCTTCTTTTGCAATTCTATTTGCGGCCGGGGTTTTAACATCCGCACCATAGCATCCAAGTTGTCTGCCGGTATCATGTGTAATAATATGGAGGATGTTTATTTTCCTTGGCATTTTATTTTTCCTCCTCAGTGTATTATCAACTCCACACATCTGTTTTTGCTGATGTTGACCATTTTAAATCCTCCCTAACAGGGATAAGCGTGACTGCTAAAATTATATTATGCTGCTAAATTTACCATATATTTGCATTAACTTCAAAAAATACGCCCCTGTTTTTTATGCTATAATAAGGCACAGGAGGTCTGTAGATGACTTGTAAATGGTACAGCGTTTGTCCTCTCAGGGAATGGGAGAGAGAGAGAAGGATAGACGGTAGTTGGAGAAAAGAGTACTGTGAATCTGAGAACAACTGGAAAAGGTGCAAGAGGTATCAGATGGAAGAAAAAGGTATACCGCATGACAACCTCTTACCGAACGGAGAAAAAATTTAGGGAGAAAAATGGGAAGAATACAGAGACACTTTGTTGAATGGGAACCGGCGGTCTCACCAGAGCAGGTTTTTTCCGGAGAGATAGGACTGAATGAACTGCAGTTTGAAGGCGGCAGACTTTACTGGATTGAGATGAGACCTTCTGAAAAGGGACGTTATGTAATTGTAAAAAAGAATGAAACAGGAGAAATCAGGGATGTTATACCCCGGGAGTTTAACGCGAGAACAAGGGTTCATGAGTACGGCGGGGGTTCTTATACAGTTTTTAATGGGACAGTTTATTTTGTGAATTTTAGTGACCAGAGGATTTATAAAGGGACTGAAAAGTCTTCTGATGTATACCCGCTTACCCCTTCAAAAAATAAAGACGGGTCCCTCGGAAAGTATGCCTCCCTGAAAGTCAGCCCTGACGGCAGGTACCTCCTTTTTGTCTATGAGAAGGAGTATCCTGAAAGAGAGAATGAAAACTTTATTGCTGTTTTGGACCTGAAGGATAGGGAAATTTTAGAGCCTGAGATAATTGCAAAAGGTTGTGATTTTTACGCTGACCCTATTTTTTCACGTGATGGCAAGAGGATAGCATATCTCCAGTGGAGACATCCTGATATGCCGTGGGACAGTACCGAACTGATGCTGGGTAATTTTAAATCCGGCAGGGTTGAGGGAATAGAAAAGGTTGATGGAGGCAGGGGTATCTCCATCTGTTTCCCTAAGTTTGCCCCAGATGGGAAATTATACTATGTAAAAGACAGCAGGGTGAGAAACCCGAGGATGGTTGAAAACTGGTGGAATATCTATAGATATACTGATAAGGTGGAGAGGATTACATCGCTGAAGGCTGAATTTGGTGAACCACACTGGGTATTTGGACAGAGTAGATATGGCTTTCTTTTAGACGGTAAAATCATAGCAAAGATGTTAATGGATGAAGAGGAGTATCTGACATTTATTAACCCTGAAACTAAAAGGATGGCATCTCTTCTTGAAACAGGATTGTCCTCCTACAGGTGCTTACAAACTGACAGGAAGAACAGGGTATTTTTTATTGGTGCCAGTGGTATGAAAAATTCAGGTGTTTATTCTCTCACCCTCAGTCAAAATGCCATTATGGGTATAATAAATAAAGAACCTCATCTTATAAAAAGCCCTTCAAGTGTAAAGATGAAAGAACAGGACATTTCTGTTGCTCAACCTATTGAATATCCTACAAGAGATGGTAAAAAAGCGTATGCCTTCTTTTATTATCCCAAAAACAGCCATTTCTCTACTCCTGATGGAGAAAAACCACCTTTACTTGTTATAGCCCATGGAGGTCCAACTGGAAGGACAACAGGTTCTTTTTCACCTGTAGTCCAGTTTTGGACATCCGCAGGTTTTGCTGTGGTTGATGTAAACTACAGGGGAAGCACGGGCTACGGAAGAAGGTACAGGGATGCCCTGCTTTCAAGATGGGGACTGATAGATACCTCTGATGTGGCGGATGCGGTAAGGTACCTGATAAGGAAGAAGATGGTCTCTTCTGATAGGGTTGCCGTGAGAGGTGGAAGTGCGGGTGGTTATATGGTACAGAGGGTAATGACAGAATATCCGGACCTGATAAAAGTGGGGGCGAGTTATTACGGCATAGGTAACCTTGTTACGTTAACCGAGCAAACGCACAAGTTTGAGTCGCGTTATATTGATAATCTTGTTGGAGAAAAATTTTCTGTCAGTGGAAGAAGATATAAAAGACGTTCTCCAATCAGCCATATAAACAGATTGAAAGCACCTATGATTATTTTTCAGGGCACTGACGATAAGATTGTTACTCCTGAGTGTTCAAGAGAGGTTGCAGATGCTCTGAAGGAGCGTGGAATCAGGTATGAGTATGTGGAGTACGAAGGTGAGGCCCATGGATTCAGGTCAAAGGAGAGCAGGGTTGACTCCCTGAAGAAAGAGTTTGCTTTTTACCGCCGTCTCTTTTTGAACAAATAACAGGAATTGATGTTTCCCCCCTTTACAAAAGGTAGAACTGCAAAGGAGGTGAAATCTTATCTCTTCTCTTTGGTGAGAGGTGAGAGTTTTCTGAGCATATAGAAGCCTGTGAATATCATTATCAGCGAGATGAAGACCGGAATGATGACAGGAGCCACCCATGGACAGGGTATTAAAAAGAGGATATCCATCGTAAACAGGTTTTTGGGCCATCGGAGCCAGAGATACAGGAACAGGTAATAAAAGATATCCCAGACACCAAAGGCTATCAAAAACCCGGCTGTCTTTTCCCTTACGTTTTTCCCGTAGAGGGAAGCGATGGAGACGAGCATTACTATTGTTGCAAACTCTCTTGTCTGTTCACTCCACATAATTCCTGAATCTGCGACAGATGTACACAGTGCCCGGTAGGAAGAAATGTTAAACCAGTCGTACAGGGGAAGCAACCGGCGTAAATAGACCACCACCATTGCTTCCACATAAGCCATGGCAATGGCAAAGATGAGCAATACGATTGTTTTTTTTTCATTGGGTTTTATCTGTGGCATTCTGTTAATATTTTAGCCTGCAAATGCCCAAAAAGTCAAAAATATGTATAGGTTGGCTGACTTTTGCAAAATTCACAACCTGTTTTGATAGTATTAAGATAAAAGTGGTATAATTTTTCTGGTATTAATAAAAATGATATAGACGAGGTTCAGAATAATATACGGGAGGATGGTAGAATGCAGGTAATAAAGATGTTCAGTCTAAAGGGACAGGTCGCGCTTGTAACCGGAGCCGGAAGGGGACTCGGTAGAGAAATGGCGATTGCTCTTGCAGAATCTGGTGCTGATGTTGCTGTGGTGGACATAGATGTAGGAACTGCAAGGGAAACTGAAAAAGAGATAGAAAAACTGGGGAGGGGAAGCAGAGCAGTCAGTGCGGATGTTTCAAAGGAAAAAGATGTGCGGTCAATGGTTAAAAAGGTAAAAGCCACTTTTGGGAGAATAGATATTCTTGTAAACAATGCAGGTGTTGTTAACAATT
>CAYORP010000182.1:0-17149 GCA_964406415.1 uncultured bacterium | reverse complement strand
GAAGGATGAAGTTATAGAATCTGTTAAAAAGGGTAAATTTCATATATGGGCGGTAAAAACCATAGACGAAGGCATAGAAATTCTCACAGGAATCCCCGCAGGTGAAAAAAATAAAAAGGGTAATTATCCTGCCGGAACCGTAAATCATCTCATCTCTAAAAAACTTGATAATCTTACAAAAAATTATATGAAGTACCAGAAGATGCAAGAACCTTCAAAAAAGAGAAAGAAAAAAACCTGATTTTTAAATGATTAAAAAGAACATTATTGTAGCGTTTATCTTTATATGTACATTTGTTAATGCCGAGCGAGAAGATATATTTTTTGACTTTGAAAAAGATACTGATATCTGGGAAATAACAGACCTGAAATCCAATGCGGTAAAGACTCTCTCTCTTTCATCCGAGAATTTTCTTGACGGCTCTTCCTCTCTAAAAGTCGGTTTTAAATTTCCTAAAGAAGGGTGTATAGAAAAGGATTTTTTCAAGAATTTGTTGAGGTATAAAAACATAGTTGTAAACATATACACTCCGGAAAATGCTCCTGAAGACTTAAGAGTCTGTGTCCTTCTGCAAGATAATGAATGGTTGTGGTATCAGACACAGATTTTCTCACTACCTGCAGACAGATGGAACAGATTAACGTTGAACGTTCAACCGGAAAGTCCGTTCTGGGAAAGCATCGGGCACAACCAACCCTGGTCAGAAAAATCTTCATCAGGTATCAGAAAAATCGGAATGAAGTTTTTTTCAGACTCGGATATGAAAATCTCACTGTATATAGACATGCTTATGGGTGAGGCGTTCACATTTCCTGATTATTCATTTAATTCCAAGGTTCTTAAAAAATATGAACGATTTGAGATAAGTTTTCAGATTCCTGAAAAAATTGAAAATCCTTTTGACAGTGAAGAAATAAAAATTGACGGGATTTTTACTGACCCTGAAGGGAATGTTTCACATATACCTGGGTTCTACTATCAAAAATATGAAAGAAAGATGGAAGAAGGTACAGAAATACTTATGCCCGTTGGTTATCCGGTATGGAAAATAAGATTTACACCGGTTAAGACAGGTATTTACCGGTATTATGTGAAAATAACAGTGAGAGGTAAGGATATCTTTTCAAAAGAAAGTAAATTCACCGTAAGTGATTCAGAAAATCCAGGTTTTCTGCGCGTAAACAGGTTTGACAACAAATATTTCGCTTTTGAGAACGGAGATTTTTTTTATCCTGTAGGATTGAATATACGTTCCCCAACCGATACGAGATATGCCAGAATGGTAGGGCAAAAAACAGATATGGACAGTGGAACATACTATTATGAAGAGATGTTTTCCGAGATGCATAAAAACGGTTTAAACTTTGTTGAAATATGGATGGCACCATGGTTTACATCTCTTGAGTGGATAGAGAACAGACCGGGATACAGAGGACTGGGATACTACAACCTGAAACATGCATGGAAACTGGACAGATTGCTGGAAATGGCAGAAAAGAACGATATATACATACAGATTGTTATTATAAACCACGGTCAGTTAAGCACCTGGTGCGACCAGGAATGGCAGGATAATCCTTATAATATAAAAAAGGGTGGGTTTTTGTCCTCTCCAGATGAATTCTTTTCAGACAAAAGAGCAAAGGAATCGTTTAAAAATCAACTGCGGTATATTATAGGAAGGTGGTCTTACTCTACCAGTATATTCTCCTGGAATATTATCAATGAAATGAATCTGATAGGCCTAAAAAATAATTTTTATAGAGACAGCGCAAAGGTAGTTGCAGAGTGGTACCAGGAAATAACCGGGTACATCAGTAAGACAGACTCATTTGACCATCTTATTTCTGCACATTACACCATACTGGTTGACAATCAAATCACCTCAAAAATTATTGACTATACAATTACAAATGCATACTATAATGTTGCTAAGAATGAATCGCTTATAGGTTTACTTGCTAAAATTATTGACTTCAATAAACGATTTGATAAACCCTCGTTCGTTGCAGAATACGGTGGAACCCCTATGGGCGGAACGGTGAATAACCTGAAAAGAGATATCATCACAGGCCTCTGGTACAGTTATCATCAACCATTTGCTGCCGCTCCACTTTTCTGGTGGCACAGGATTGTCAAAGATAAGGGGTTATTCCCTCTTTATAAAAACTTTACAGACTATACTTCAGACATAGATAAAACGTCAGATGTATTTAAAACCAGAGAAGTTAAACTCGAAGGACCGGCACACAAACAATTTTCAACGGCTGCCTTCGGAAATAAATATTTTACAAGTTGCTGGATTTATAATTCTGATGTCCTGAAAAACATTGAAGAACAAACCTTTCAGGAAACCAACGAAATGGAATTGACCATTGCTGATAAAAAACCTGGAAGTTATACTGTGGAATTTTACGACATGGAGAAAGGTATGCTATCAAAAAAAGAAATAGTGACTGAATCTGTCACGCTGAACATCAAACTTCCATCTTTCTCTAAATGGCTCGCCCTGAAGGTAAAACCTGTAAATCAGATATCTCCATAGCCAAATTTTCTGAATACTTCCGGTCTGTCCCGCCATTCTTTTATAACCCTTACCCATAACTCAAGATAAACCCTTTTCCCGAGAAACCTTTCTATTTCCTCTCTTGAAAGTTTTCCTATACTCTTAAGTTTCATACCTCCCTTACCTATAACAATACTTTTAAGATTTTCTCTATCAACTATAATATTGGCCTTTATGACCAGCATATCCTTATTTTTATTCCCTGGTCTCATATCCTCTATTTCAACGGCAATGGATTGTGGAATTTCCTGATAGGTTTTGTTGACTGCTTTCTCTCTTATTATTTCCGCTATTGCATATTCAACAGGTATGTTTGTCTTCATATCCTCCGGAAATATTTTTTCACCTTCAGGTAGATACTTAAAGATACATTCACGAAGAGTATCTATATTCTTATTCTTAGATGCTGACACAGGAACTATTTCAGCAAAATCATATTTTTCATGACTTTCCCTTATAATGGGCAGTAAGGATTCCTTATGAGGGATACTATCTACCTTGTTAATTACAAGAATTATTCTCTTTTTAAACTTCACAAGAGATTCCATTATTTTCTCGTCATATTCATTCCATCCTCTCGCCTCTATTACCATTAGAACAATGTCGGCATCATCAATGGAACTCAATATGGTTTTTAACATTACCCTTCCAAGTTCATTCCGGGTTCTTTCAAAACCAGGAGTATCAAGAATAACAATCTGCCCTTTATCTGAATTATACATCCCCAGTATTTTTATCCTGGTAATTGCTGGACGCGGAGACACAATAGATACTTTGTAACCCAGTAAACTATTTATTAGAGTGGATTTTCCTACGTTAGGTCTGCCCACTATTGAAACGGAGCCTGATTTCATAGAAGGATTTCAGTCCCTTTATCCGCAGATGCTTTTTCCTGTAACGTCAATCTCAGTGAATCTCTGGCATCTTCAGACGTAACTATGCTGAAAGGTTTGTTATGGGATACATGGTCAACGAAATATCTCAATTCGTGAAAATACCCTCCAAGGTCACCTATATTACCTCCCGTTCCCTCTACCTTCACTTTCTCAAAAACAGGCCTGTCTACCTTCCCCGAAGATTCATAAACAACAAGTGAAGGAGTATTTCTTGAATTAAAATCGACAACGGCTTTTTCAAACTTAGCAAGATAACTCATCTCAAAAGGGAACGTTGCAGGATAATCCCATCCACCTTCAGATGTAACCACGAGTCCATTTTTGAAGGTAAAAGTGGTGTATATGTGGGAATAGGGCATCTCACCATTGAGGGTTTTTGAGTATACTTTCTGGGGGTCCTCACCAACGAGGTATCTTATAAAATCCGTATCATGTATGTGCAGGTCAATCATAGCACCTCCCGATTTATCCTGACTGAGCAACCAATCCTGCCATCCCCATGTAGGTAAAGATGAAAGCCTTCTGCATGAAAGTGCTTTCAAATCTCCATATTTTTTTCTGTCATATACCTCTTTAAGGAATTTATATTCGTCCCAGAATCTTATTACCTGTGCCACCATGAACCTCACCCTGCTCTTCTTGCACGCAGATATCATCTCATCTGCATCTTCCACCGTAAGGGCAATTGGTTTTTCGCACAAGACATCCTTGCCATTCTCTGCTGCTTTAATCACATATTCTTTGTGGAGAAATGTAGGCAAACAAATATCTATAATGGTAATATCTTCTTTTTCAAGAATCTGCTGGGGGTCATAGTAAGGGATGGTCTTGAATTTTGCCGCTAATGACTTCGCCTTTTCCCCGCGTATATCTGCAATACCTGCAATTCTTGAGTCAGGTAAAAGACTGTAGACGTTTGCATGCATACTACCCATAAATCCTGCTCCAATTATTCCCACCTTAACCATTTTCCTTCCTCCTTGTCCCGAATTTTTCTTGATAAGTTTTTACAGTGAGGAGATATGATTCTGTTTGTTATTTTTTTTACTTCCAGACCACCCTGAAAACAAAAACATTTTTACCTTCAACAGTGCAAATAAACCTGCCATCCGCCAGAGCATCCATAAAACTAATCTTGTCACTTAAGTTATATTCCCACAACTGTGTTTTATCATAAGAGAGTAAATAAACGTATTTACCTTTCTGACCGGCCAGCAATTCTATAATCTCAGGTTTAAAAACAGAATATTGTATCTTCTCACCCGCGTTAAAACTCAATAATTCGTCTCCCTTCGCATCAAAAACAAAAGTCTTGCCCGACTTATTAACAACACAACTGTAATTATTGGGCGATACCTTTATATCTATAATCCTGCTATTTAAATTCTTCTTCCACAATATATTACCATCGTCAGAAAAGCACCAATAAGTCCCGTTTTCCATCCCCACAAAAACCCTGCGGGAATCTTCTGAAATCCTTATCCTGGTCGCCCACTGAGGCAGGGATTCACTCCAGAAAACCTCACCTCTGCGGTCTTTAAAAATCACCTCATTATTAATCCCTATGACAACAAATTTCCCATCTTTTGAAATATCCAGGTCTCTACCGGAATTCCCTATTTTTTCGCTCCACCTTATAACACCTCCATATTCATCAGCAAAAGAAACTACACCATTCAAAGCCAGCCATGAATAGTATTTACCGCAGGGTGAAACAGCCACTTTCAAAATTTTCTCAGGCATATTAAACTGTCTTACTACAACACCCTTACTGTTTAAAATATATACGGTTCCACTTTCACAGCCAACTATTATCCTATTACCATTCAGAGACATTTTTAAATCATTTATAATGCTGTTTGTTTCATAACCCCACAGAAATTCGTTCTCCGGCAAAAAAAGGCCTTCCGGTATATCATTCCCCCCAAATTGAAAAGTAAACCGCTCTATGAGATTTGAGATATACACATAAGACTGCGTTTTATACTCATAATCTTCAAACCATATTTTCTTGGCGGGGTCAAAAACGTCTACATGAAAAATAAAATATTTATCTATCAACGTCAGAGAGGGCCTCAGAATATAGTCTGCGTTCAACATTTTACCCAGAATTGATAATTCCTCAGAATATTGCAGGTCATCTTTTGTCAGTACTGCCTCCGATAAAACTTTTTCAAAATTTCCTCTGCTCACTACTGAAAACTTTTTCATCTTTGTGATTCTGTCAGTAAATATCTTTTGGAAATCACTCCTTATATAATCTTGAATACCGCTGAAAAAAACATCAAGCATCAAGATAGTAGGTTTTCTTAATTGCAAATTCAGATTTTTAATTTTAGCGTTAATATAACTTAGAGAAAACTCTGTACCGTGAAAATTCCTGGATTCTATGACCCTGTACATATTTTCATAAACTATCCTGGCTTCATGCAGCCTGTTATCCTTCTGGAAAATATCTGCCACTCTGGTCATGTAATCAGTGTCAGGAACAATAGAAAGTTGTATGTATTTTTCATAATATTTTAGAGATTCTTTTGTCCTTTTGTGTGAATGAGCATAATCTCCTATTATTCTGCAGATGTATGCGTCAGGGGTTGCATACTGGAGTAACTCAAGAGTTTTTTTGCTGTCCACAGGCCATCCTTTTGGCCAACTGCCAGCCATAAAGGGTTTTACATCTTCAGTTTTTCTTTCGGCGCGGCGCAAAAACAAATCTGTTTCTTTCAATCTTCCTGCATCATCCTCTTTATTCGCACGTTCTATATATGCCCAGACTCTGGGGTGAAAAACAGCGGACAAATCTTTATTTCTTCCAAACCATTCACTGGAATAACTGCAAGTCACCGTAAAAAATAAAAGAGGCAATATTAATATTTTTTTCATCTTTGTCATTTCACTCCTTAAAATGCAGAATGCCGAACTGCTCCGGATTGTCTATTCTACCGCTCCATGAAGTTAAGGGAACATGTTCGGATTCTCTCTGGAAGTTGATACTCCAGACATCCTCCTGAGAAACCTTTTCTATTTTCAGGTCTTTTAACGGTATCGCCAGTTCAACAACATACCTTCTGGTTTCAATCTTTGTTTCTACCTTCCAGTCAGACACCCATTTTCTTTCCGGTTCATCATTACTGTAAAATTTCCATATATAAGAGTATTTTATGTGTTTTAGAGGATGTATAACAAACTGATACCATTCCTTAAAAGAATTCATGGGGTTGATTGAAATGGTTATAAAATCTCTTGAATTGAGAGTAAGCATGGAGGTGTCCGGGTCGTCACATACAAAAAGAAGGTATATGTTAGTTTCATCATAGCCAGTAGCAACCTTAGTCTGAATATCAGACTCTACCATATCTCCAGAAACCTCAATAAAAAGATTTTCTTTCTTAACAGCCTGCCAGAACCTGTCTCTGTCCAGACCGTCTATTTCTATAATCTGTGTGGTTTTCATGGCATTGATAACCTTCGGGCTTACTTCCCTGATACCCAACTTTTCAAAATGTATTTTCTCTCTTATCTGGGGAACCTTGTTCCTCAGACTCAAAGGGATTGATACATCCGAGAGGTAAACATTTGCCGACGTCCTCACCGGTTCAATGCTTTCTTCCGATAATCTGACCAGTATCTCCATACCTTTATCTTCTCCTATGCGTGCAAGAGCCCACGCACAGATAAGTTTAACATCCAATTCCGAATCCTTCATGCGTTTCAAAAGAACCGAAGATGCTCTCTTATCCTGCAAAAAACCGAGTGTTTCTGCAGCCCTTCTCTGGTAATCAGGATTATCACTTTCAATGTACCTGACAGCAATAGGGAAAACATTTTCTCTTACCCCCATCTTGGCCAATGACCAGGCACATATAATCTGCATTTCAGGGTCAAAATGTCTCAGATCTTTCTGAAGAAGCGGAGCAGATTCTCTATCTCCTATCTCGCCAAGAGCAATAGCGGCAAGTTTTTTCATTGACACGTCGGGTTCCCTCATCATATCTCTTGCACTGCGAGCAAAAATCCTGTAAGGCTTTTCACTAACAAGTTTGAGCATCTTTTCTCGTACCTCAGGATATCTGGATGAAGCCATTTTGAGCAGCAACCCGGGAAATCCTTTTGCGTCAATCAAAGGGTCTATCCGCTGAAGTGCAAATACACGTTCAGACCTTTCCGGACTGTTCAGTTTTACCCACATACTTCCTATTATCTCATCAAGAAGACCTGAGGCCTCATTTCTAACCCTCGGAGATACGTCGTTTTTTTCAAGGTACGTTACTGTCTCCAGATAATCTGCGTCAAATTTAAGGTAATCCGGACTATTACTGTCAAGGTATGATAAAGATTTAATCACAGTATATCTGACGAGTGCATCAGAATCTCCTCTTTTGTCCAGAATAAATTGTTTGACACTGCTGTCTCCCATTTCCCCGAGTAAGATTAAGGCAGAAAGCCGGGCATCAAGAGAAAATCTTTCATTGTCAACAAATCTCTGCAAAACAGGCAAAAAAAGCGGGTCATTAATTTTTTCTATAACCACTGCAGCATAATCTCTTACCTCTTCAGAAGAATCAGCAAGACATTCAGCAATTGAAGGATATGAAACAGGATTTTTAAATTTCTCAAGCGCCCACAATGAATAAATTCTTACAGACTCATCGGAATCCGAAAGCCCCTTAATCAATCCAGAAATACCTTCCTGCATCTCAAGTTTTACAAGAGTTTTAATACTCTCCACTTTGAGTTTTGTAGACTCTTCAGTTAATAATGCTTCTATTTCTTCACCGCCTTCTTCGCTCTTAAACCTTTCAATCGCCCACAGGGCTCTTATCTTAATCTCGTCATTTTCATCGGCGAGCATCCTTATAAAATGAGGGACCGCTCTTCTATCGCCAGTATATTCCAGTAGCCACAAACTTCTTATTCTCATTTCAGGATTTAAACTTTTAGTTTTGTCTATTACCGGTTTAATTCTGTCCTCTGAAAGTTTCTTGAATACAGCCTTTGCTTCATCATCTCTCATTAATAGAAGCAGACTCCACAATATTTTTTCGTTGACCTTTTCATTCTCATCGTTCAGATAACCTATTAAAGAGGAGACTACTGTCTCATTTCCATATTTACCCAACCCCAAAGCAGCATAGTATCTTACCTGCCAGTAACTATCCTTCATTGCAGATTGAAAAAGAGGCAGCATATCTCTTCTCCCGTATTTTATCAGCCCCTTAATTCCATATAGCCTTACCTGCCAGTAACTATCCTCCAGTGCATCTTTAAAATAGGGATTGCAGGTGGAATCACCAATATTCAGGAGAGCAAGAGCCGCTTTACTCCTTATTTCTTCATTTTCTTCATTCTTAATAACAGCTCCCAGTTCTGGTAGATAAACCTTGTTTCGTGTGTTAACTATACTGTTAATAATCTGAATCTTCCTCTCAAATGTTCCTGATTTCAACCCGTCTATCTCAATATCCGCTCCACTCAACCCCGCCATAAGAAAAACAACTATTATAAAAACGCCTGTATTTCTTATCCCTGTTTTTTTAGCCATTTCTCACCTTGTTTTGTAATAAAATCTTGGGAACCCTATATCAGCCACAACTATTTCCCCGCAATATTCCGGACCTTCATTCAGATAAAAACCCCTTTTGGCAAATCCAAAAGTAACCGTAACATTTCCCCTGACGGTAACCCCGCAGGTTTTACCTGTATCTGCATCCAGTCCTGAAGGGACATCAACACACGCCACGAATTTTCCGCTTCTATTTATCAGTTTTATTAATTCCGACGCAGACCCTCTAACCTCACCATTTAAACCAATTCCAAAAATGGCATCAACTACAATGTCCGCATCAGCCAGTTTTAAAACCTCTATATCCCCATCCGTAAGTGAAAAAGTGCTAACTCCCATTTTACACAGAATTTCATAATTTGTAAAGGCCTCTTCAGAATAAGCATCATGAGAACCCAGATAAAAGACTTTTAAGTCCGCACCCATATTAAAGAAGTTTCTTGCGGCAACAAATCCATCGCCCCCGTTATTTCCCTTACCCGAAACAACGTAAACTTTTTTCCCTTTTACTTCTCCATATCTATCTGCAACAACCTCCGCTGTGCACCTTCCTGCATTCTCCATGAGAATTCTTCCGCTTATACCATACTTCTCTTCCGTTTCTTTTTCAATCTTTAATATTTCTTCTCTGCTCAATGCAATAGTTTCCATATCCTTCCCCTTTTTTTTCTCATTCTGTCAAATTTAATCCACCTTTCAATCGTATTTCTTTTGTCCTCTCATAGATAATCTGCCTAACAATTCCTTGGCCACCTTGTCAACAGGTCCTGCTCCTATAGTAAGCACAACATCACCCGGTCTAACTATTTCACATAAATACTCAATGATTTCTTCAAATGTAGGAAGATACAATGCCTCTCCCCCATTGCCCCTTATTTTTTCCACAAGAATCTGGGCATTGACAAGTTTTTTCTCCAGTATTGAATCCCGCACAAAATAGATATCAGGGACAACTACCTTATCCGCTTCATGAAAAGAAGAAGCAAACTCCTTGAGAAGAAAACGGGTACGGCTGTACTGATGCGGTTGAAAAACTACAATTAACCGGGATTTAGGGAACATACCTTTTATACAGTTAAGCGTACATTTTATCTCTGTTGGGTGATGTCCATAGTCATCAAGAACGGTAATTCCTCCGACTTCTCCGAGAAGTTCACACCTTCTGTGAACGCCTTTAAAACCTTCAAGACCTCTGTTAATATACTTCCATTCTACACCTAAATGCCTCGCACAGGCAATAGCAGCAAGGGAGTTTTGAACATTCTGTATCCCTGATATCCCCAGTTTCATCCTTGCGGCCTTTTTGCCCTCAAAAAAACAATCAAATTCAGAATGGCCTTCTACAAACCTTATATTTTTAGCGGTCCACTCTCCTACTTTAAGCCCGTAGGATTGCAGGTCTTTATTTTTCAACTTATTTATAACATATGCTGTATTCTTATCATCCGCACAGTATATTATCAATCCTTTGTTACGCACGTTTTCAAGAAAGTCATGGAATGAACGTCTAATATCGGTTATCCCTTTGTAATAATCCAGATGGTCTTTTTCTATATTTGTAACCACCGCTATTTCAGGAGAGTAATTAAGAAATGACCTTTTATACTCACATGCTTCAACAACGAGCAGGTTGCTACTGCCAACCCCTGAATTCCCGATGCCCGTAATCTCCCCTCCCAGCAAAAAAGAGGGGGAATAACCCGCCTGCATTAATATGTATACTATCATGGATGACGTTGTCGTTTTTCCGTGTGTCCCCGCAATAGCAATACCCTTCCTCTTTTCCATAAGGCATCCTACCGCCTGTGGATAACTCATCATGGGGATTCCCAGTTCAAGAGACTTTTTATATTCAGGATTATCCGGAAAAATTGCCTGTGAATAAACAACCAGTTCTATATTCCTTCCCTTAATATTTTTAGCCTTCTGTGGATAAAAGACCCTGATGTTTTTCTTTTTAAGTTCCTCAAGTATTATGGAAGGGTTATTATCAGAGCCTGAAACTTTTTTGTTCATATCCTGCAGCAACCTTGCAAGTCCACTCATACCCGTTCCGCCTATCCCGAGTAGGTGAATATTTTTAACGCTATCAATGATATTTGTTTTCATCCAGTAACTCCATTATCCACTCAATATTATTATCCTGAATATCAAAAATAGAGGTTTTTGCCAGATTTTCTTTTATAATTTCCAGTTCCCTCAATGTTTTTTTAAACAACACAGGAAAATTTTTTACGCCTTCATAATCTTGCTCAAGTATTCTGCAACCATCCCTTTCTGCAAAATATTTAGCATTGTATTTTTGATGCCCTCCTGCATAAGGATACGGAATAAGCAATGCCGGTATTTCCCAATAACTTATTTCAGCAAGAGTCCCTGCACCTGCTCTGCATATGACTACATCTGCAATACTGTAAAGTTTCGCCATATCAAAATAAAAGTCAAAGACCTTTGCCTGTATGTTATACCTTTGATAACCTTCGGATAAACGTTCTTTTTCCCTGCCGGCAAGATGTATAAACTGTATCTTCTCCGTCTTAAAATAAACAAGGTTTCTCATTACCATTTCGTTGATAAAAACTGCACCCTGACTGCCTCCCAGAACAAGAACCGTTATGTAATCCTGAAAAAGATTAAATTCACGCAGTACTTCAGACCGTGAAAATTTTTTTTTAAAGTCACTAACAACAGGAAAACCTGTGATAACCGTTTTATTTTTAGGTAGAGTGGAAAAAAAAGGAAACGAGAGGGCAATACGGTCGGCGACAAAAGCAGAAAGTTTTGTAACCTTGCCGGGGAGAAAATTCTGCTCATGCACAAAAATCCTGATTCCGTATAATTTTGCAGCCAGTAAAAAAGGAACCGTCACATAACTTCCTGTGACTACTATCCCGTTAAACCTCTCTTTTGATAAAAACAAACATGTTCTAAAAAAAGCATAAATAAATTTTACCGGGAATAAAAAATCCCTGAAAGATAATCTTGCTTCAGGAATAACCGTATATTCAAATCCTTTCCTCTCCAGCCATACAATCAGATATCTTCTTCGGGGAACAAAAAACCTGACTGTAACACCGCCCCGTGCTTTGAGACCTTCCCCTATTGCCAGACCGGGGAAAAAATGACCGCCTGTCGGTCCGCTTACTATCGCAACCTTCAGTCCTCCACTCTGCATTGTTATATTATAACATAACACTTGATTTTTATTATGATAAAAAAGTAATATAATAAACAATGAAACTTATTAACCCCTCACCGTGAAAGCGTAGCAGGAAGAATTCGGGGTAAAGGAGAAAAAATTAAAAATGAAAAAAGGTCTTATCATAGTTGAATCACCCACAAAAGCAAAAACCATAGGGGGAATACTTGGTAAGGAGTATATGGTTATAGCAACTATGGGACATATAAGGGACCTGCCCGAAAACGAGATGGGGGTGAAGATAGAAAAAAACTTTGAGCCAAGATATGTATTAATCCCCGGGAAGAAAACAATAATCGCAAATCTGAAAAAAACTGCGGGGGAACATAATGAGGTATATCTGGCAACTGACGAGGATAGAGAAGGGGAAGCCATTGCCTGGCATATAACCTATGCCATAGGCAAAAAACCAGATGAGGTGAAACGAGTGGCATTTCATGAAATAGTCCCTGAAGCGGTAAGAGACGCTTTCAATTCTCCAAGAAACATTTCCATGAACCTCGTTAATGCACAACAGGCACGAAGAATACTGGACAGGCTCGTAGGATATACCTTAAGCCCTTTTTTGGGCAGAGGACTTTCAGCAGGAAGGGTGCAGTCAGTTGCACTCAGGCTGATAGTTGAAAGAGAGAAAGAAATTGAAAGTTTCGTTCCTCAGGTCTACTGGACAGTAAAGGCAGAAGCAGAAAAAACAGGCAAAACTATCCTTTTTACCCTTACCGATATTGAACGTAAGAAAATAGAAAAATATGGGTTAAAGGATGTAAGAACTGTTGATGAAATACTTGTCCATCTTCACAACGGTAAACTTACAGTTACGGAGAAAAATGAAAAGATAAAACAGGTCAGCCCCTACCCTCCATTTATTACAAGCACACTTCAACAGGAATCCTCGGTGAGACTTGGTTTTTCATCCTCAAAGACAATGTTTATAGCACAACAGTTGTATGAAGGAATTGCGATAGGAGGTAAGAACCTCGGTCTGATAACCTATATGAGAACTGATTCACCATCTGTGGCTAAGCCAGCCAGAATGCAGGCAATACAATACATAAAAGAAGTTTTTGGTAACATATATCTCCCTGCAAAACCACATCTTTACAAGAGCAAGTCTGCTTCCGCTCAGGAAGCACACGAGGCAATCAGACCCACATCACTTTTGAGGACTCCGGAAAAGATAAAAGATTCTCTGAATGAAGAGCAATACAAACTTTATAAACTGATATGGGAAAGGTTTGTAGCAAGCCAGATGAAACAATCTGAAATAAACAACACAAAACTGTTTGCAGAAAATGGTAAATACGGATTCACAGCAGAGAGAAACTCTGTAAAATTTGACGGGTTTATGAGGGTGTGGGAGACAAAAATTGATAAAGGGGAGGAACTTGTGTCAGAGATTCAAAAAGGCGAGGTGGTCAATGTTTTACGCTACATTAAAGAAGAACGTCAGACCAGCCCTCCGCCAAGATATACTGAAGCAACGTTGATTAAAACACTGGAAAAAAATAACATTGGCAGACCGTCTACATATGCACCCACGATTTCAATTCTTCTCAACAGAGGCTATGTAAAAATAGAAAAGCGGGCATTGATACCATTGAAAGTCGGGAGAGTTGTTTATGAAATTCTGATACATTTTTTCCCTGAAATAATAAAAACTGACTTTACGGCAAAAATGGAGGACGACCTGGACAGGATAGCAAATGGAGACAGAAAATGGACAGACGTTTTACAAAAATTTTATGATGACTACAAACCATTGCTGATAAAGGCTGAAAAAGATGTATCTAAAGCGAACGAAATATTTGACAGAATACTGGTAGGAAATAGAACCTGCCCCAACTGCAAGATACCTCTTACGGTTAAAAAGGGAAGATATGGACTGTTTCTCGGATGTCCCAATTTCCCGAGGTGTAAATACAGAGAAAATATTTTCAATGCGGAACAAACTGCCGGAGACAAAATCTGCCCTCATTGTAAGGTCCCCCTTGTCGTTAAAAAAGGCAGGTACGGCACATTTCTTGCCTGTCCTAATTACCCTAAGTGTAAATATACAGAGAGGCTTAAAAAAAATGCTCATTATTCCCGCCGTAGATTTAAAAAGCAGTGATGTCATAAGGTTGTATAAAGGTAATTTCAACCAGGCTGTTCGTTACAAGACAGACGTGCAGGAGGTTGTGCGGAATTATTTTATTGCCGGAATAAAAAGGCTGCATATAGTCTTCCTCTGGGGGGCACATACAGGTAAACTTTCAGAGAAGGAAGAAGAAACTCTAAGACATATAATAAAAACAAGAGATATATATTCCCCTGAGTGCAGGATACAAATCGGAGGAGGCATAAGGAGATACGAACAGGTTGAAAAATTCTCTGAACAGGGTATAGACCTGTTTATCCTCGGTACATCTCTTTTAATACCGCTTGCAATGGAAGAGGGATTGACAAAAAACGATATAAAACTCTTTTATCAGAATGGGGGGAAACAATTCAGGGAAGAACTGGAAATTCCCGACCCTGAAATAACGGGAAAAATGAATAAATGCCAGAAAGACAAAATACTGGTGGCCGTGGACTACAGGAAAGACGAAACAGCACTTAGCGGCTGGGAGGTTACCATTCCCCTGACACCTCACTATGTGATAAAAAAACTGCTTGGAAAAGGATATAGAAGGTTTGTCATCACAAACGTGGATAGAGACGGTACACTTGAAGGAATAGACATACAATCAATAAAGACCATTCTGGACAAGGTTTCATACAGCACTGAAAAGCCTGAAGAACTAATCGTCTCCGGAGGGATAACAACGGAAACAGACATTAATGCCCTTCAGACATTAAATAACAAGCCTGACGGCGTCATCATAGGGAAAGCGCTCTACCAGAAAAAGATGGACATACGTACCCTTATAAAAAAATTCCAGATGTAGCGGTGTGGAATACTCATTTCCCCCTTTGGAAAGGGGGAGACAAGGGAGATTTAGATGCGTAAACATATATCTGTTATTCTATTATTGACAGCACTCTTTTTCCTTTTTCCAGCATGTTCATCTCTCCACCCTTTTCAAGGCAGTATATATACAGCAAACAACAGAGAATACGCGAAACAAATTCTGCCCTATCTCAAAAAAACCAAAAAATCCATCTACATAATTATGTTCCTTGCAAGTTATTATCCTCAATATACCGATAGCCCTACAAACCTCTTTATAAGGGAACTGATAGATGCAAAAAAAAGAGGGGTGGATGTTCAGATTATCCTTAACCAGTCTGATAGTGATTATTCTTCGCATTCCACAACGGAAAATCTAAAAACAGGTGCATATCTCGCAAACAACGGTATTACCGTATATTTTGATTCACCAAAAAAGACCACGCATGCAAAAATCCTGATAATTGACGAAAAACTTGTTGTAATCGGGAGTGCCAACTGGTCCTATTCAGCAATGGCAAAAAACAACGAAACCTCTGTCATCATTGACTCACCTGAACTGGCAAAGTCATACATAAAATACTTTGAAGAGATAAAAAAGGAATGCCGTCCCTTTCTATCTCCGCCTCGTTCCCCCTGATAAACATATTTTCAAATTATTTCAAACATGGGAATTGATAATTCTCCAGAAAAAGAATTGAACAAAAAAATCAAATTAACTTTAGGATAAAAGAAAGAAATATGGTAGAATAATTGAAGTTAATGCGCAAAACCTTATGGAAAACAATGGTTTCCGTTTGCGGGCTGTTATTCTGGGGACGGTACTATCCTTCTGCATAGGAGCCGGCAATGTCTATAACCTTATGGTTCTTCAGGGTTCTTTTATGGCTCTGGACTTTACCACCCCTGCGGCAATCTTCTTCATATTCTGGCTGGCACTCTACAACTATTTCGCAAGAAAGTATTTCCCCAGAGGCTCTTTTTCATCCGCAGAATTGATACTTGTCTACATAATGATGCTCGTCTCCTGTTCAATACCCACCATGGGGTTGAACCTCTACCTCATACCACTTATAGCAGGCACGGGATACTATGCCACGCCCCAGAACCAATGGGACAAAATTATCCTCCCGCATATAAAAAAATGGACGGTAGTACAGGACAGTGATGCCGTGAGATGGTTCTTTGAGGGCATCCCCAAAGGAGAATCAATACCGTGGAAGGCGTGGATAACCCCTCTCTTTTTCTGGACGCTACTTATTCTCGCAGTATTTCTTGTAATGATATTCCTCATGGTTATCCTAAGAAAACAATGGGTGGAGAGTGAAAAATTAAACTATCCTATGACAAAAACACCTATTGCACTTATTGATGCAACGGAGAACGAGATATTTAAAAACCGTATTTTCTGGCTCGGCTTTCTCATCCCTTTTACGATAGGATGTATCAATGCTTTACACTTCTACCAACCGCTTTTTCCCGCAATAAACCTGCTGACAAGGATTCCTTTATTCAGACGAACAATAGGTCTGCAATTCCGGATAAGTTTCCCAATGATAGGATTTGCTTACTTTATTAACCTTCCCCTTGCCTTCAGCATCTGGTTTTTCTGCCTTCTTACTACCTTTCAGCAAGGAATATTCAACATTATGGGGTATGGAATTGCTGAGTTTCTTCCTTATAATGCGGACAGACCTCTGCTCGGATGGCAGTCTTTCGGGTCTTTACTTGTCATAGTACTGTACGGATTCTATATCTCAAGGAAGAACCTCGCCGGAGTGGTAAGAAAAGCCCTGAAGAAAGAACCTGCTCTTTCAGATGATAATGAAATCGTCTCTTACGGCATTGCTTTCTGGGGTACCATCGTATCCCTCCTTTTTATATTTGCATGGCTCATCATAAGCGGTTTGTCTCCACTACCTGCAATACTCTTTATCTTTTTCGCATTTGTACTGTTCATCGGGATAACGAAGGTTGTTGCCGAGGGCGGTCTTG
>CAYORP010000181.1:0-12670 GCA_964406415.1 uncultured bacterium | reverse complement strand
ATAAAACTGCGGCAGAAAAGCCACAAAGGACTCAGACCTCTTGTAAAGATACTCGGACAGACCGGTATAGGATTTATCGTAGGGTGTATCCTTTACTACCATTCAGGGCTGAATTTCAATACATCTTTACACCTGCCCTTCTTTAAAAATATTATTTTGCCTCTCGGCGCTTATTACATTCTTTTTGCGACGTTTGTAATCGTTGCCACTTCCAATGCGGTAAATCTTACCGACGGAATGGACGGTCTTGCCATAGGCTCGGTTTTGATGGTCGCCCTTGCCTATGGTGCAATCTCTTACGTTGCAGGGAATATTAAATTTGCGGAGTATCTTAACATACCCTACATAAAAGGTGCTGAAGAAGTAACAGTTTTCACCGGGGCTCTTATTGGTTCATCCCTCGGCTTTCTATGGTACAACTGCTATCCTGCTGAAATTTTCATGGGGGATACCGGGGCACTGATGCTGGGCGGAATAATAGGGCTTCTCGCTATAATAGTAAAACAGGAGATTTCCTTCATTATAGTCGGAGGCATCTTTTTCCTGGAGGCGCTTTCCGTCGTTATACAGGTAGTCTCGTTCAAGACAAGAGGTAAAAGGGTCTTTCTGATGACCCCCATACACCACCACTTTGAACTCAGGGGAATACCTGAATCAAAGGTAATAGTTAGGTTCTGGATACTCGGTATAATATTTGCGCTCTTTACGCTTGTAACGTTGAAAATCCGATAGATATCAACCTGTGTTCCTCCCCCTTGAGGGAGGAGGATTCAGGCGGGGGTAAATTTTAAAGGTTCAGATGGATGTAAAAAACAGAAAGATTGTGGTAATAGGGCTGGGTAAAACGGGCTTTGACACCGCTATTTTCCTTTCAAAAAGAGGTGCTGATGTCTATATTACAGAAACCGCCGTCAGCGAAAGCATCAACAAAAATAGTTCTCTCCTGAAGGGCAGAAATATAAAAACAGAGGTCGGGGGACACACTGAAAAATTTCTTGAAGGTGCAGATATGTTTATCATAAGTCCGGGCATTCCTGATACATCCCTGCCGGTACAATATGCACTTACAAAAAAAATTCCGCTCATCAGTGAAATTGAACTGGCCTTCTTCTTTTCAGAGAGCAAAAGGATTATTGCAATTACCGGCACCAACGGTAAAACGACAACCACCTCTCTTACAGGCAGCCTCTTTGAAAACGCAGGGCTTCCCTGTGTCACATGCGGCAACATAGGCAATACCTTCATAGGCGAGATAGATAGAATTCGTAATAATACATGGGTGATTCTGGAAGTCAGCAGTTTTCAACTGGAAAGAACTGTAAGTTTCAGACCCTTCCTCGGCTGTCTCCTGAACATTACAGAAGACCATTTTGACAGGCATACTTCAATGGAAGAATACATCCGGGCTAAAAGACACCTTTTCATCAATCAGGATGAAAAAGACCTTGCCGTCTTGAACTATGATGATTCTCACTGCCGGGATATCGCCGGAACGATAAAATCCAAAAAGTTTTTTTTCAGCCACAGCGAGATTGCAGAAAAAGGCACCTACATAAAAAGTGGGATGATTATTTCCAACCTCAAAGGGATGAAAGAAGAAATAGCCGAAATATGTGGAGTAAAACTCTGGGGCAGGGGAAATGAAGAAAACATAATGGCATCAGTAACAACAGGCATGCTCTGCGGAATAACAGACAAAAACGTTATAAGAAAAACCCTGTCCGGCTTCACCCCCCTGCCTCACCGACTTGAAAAAATCGGCACCGTGAGTGGTGTATCCTTTATCAATGATTCAAAATCCACCAACACCCATTCGGTAATAAACGCCCTTGAAAGTTTTAAGAGAAACAATAACGTCATACTGATTATGGGGGGGAAAGATAAAGGCATATCTTTTTCCGGTATCACCCCTTGTCTGAAAGACAGGGTGAAAATGTTGGTTTTTCTCGGTGAGACAAAAAAACAACTTGAAGAAGAATTTAAAAACACAGGTATACCTTATAAAATAGCCCGGACACTGAAAGATACCGTAATAATAAGCATGGAAAACTCAAGAGATGGAGATATAATTCTATTTTCCCCGGGCTGTTCTTCATTTGATATGTTTACAAACTATAAGGAGAGAGGAGATGTTTTCAAGAAAGAGGTACAGTCTTTATTTTAGGGTATGGTTTCCAGGAATTGCGCTTATCATACTGGGCAGTGTTTTTGTTCTCAGTTCCAGTTCAATCTATGGAATCGCAAGAACGGGCGACCCTGCACACTACTTTGAAAAACACCTGATATGGCTTTTACTCGGCGGAATTGGAGTATATCTGCTCAATAAAATGGACATTAAAACCCTTGAAAAATACAGTTTATTACTCTTTGGACTTTCTCTGTGCATTTTACCGCTGCCGAAACTCTTCGGCAGTCTCAGATGGATTGTTCTGGGACCTTTCAGTTTCCAGCCGTCAGAACTGATAAAGTTCACGTTTATCATATACCTTGCGGATTACCTCAGAAGAAAAAAAACAGAAATCAGAAACCTGAAAACCCTCATCGTACCTTCGTTGCTTCTGGTAACAATTACAGGGATATTACAAATCCAGAAGGATATTGGAACCTTCGTATTAATCTTTTTCACGTTTATCCTGTTAATATTTCTTTCCGGCGCACAGATAAAACATATAGGGATTTTTGCCCTGACGGGCATCCTGCTTTTCGGAGGATTGATTCTGATGTTCCCCTACAGGACCCAACGAATTAAGACCTACCTTAATCCCAAAGCAGACGTTCAGGGAGCAGGGTACCAAACCATACAGTCTTTAATTGCTGTGGGTTCAGGCGGCATTAAGGGGAAAGGTCTGGGGTCAGGGGAAAGAAAACTTAAGTTTCTGCCAGAAGCACATAAGGATTACATATACGCAGTTGTAGGAGAAGAGATGGGATTCCTTGGAACAACTTTTGTCCTCTTGCTGTTTGCAGTTATAGTATTTTCCTGTTTTACGATTTCAGGTTTGACGCAGGACAATTATATAAAACTACTCACTGCAGGCATCGGCGGCCTTTTCGGATTTCAATTTCTGCTGCATGCCAGCGTTGTCCTGAATATTATCCCTGCCAAAGGTACCACCCTGCCCTTCTTCAGTGTGGGCGGTTCTTCATTCCTCATAAACGTTCTTGCACTTGGAGTTCTTCTAAACATCACAAGAAGAGTATGTTCCGAAGAATCCCCGGATGACTTCGGAGAGATGATAAAAATCTGACTTTTGACGGACATCCCTTTTAATGTTATTATAATATGCAAACCTTTTTTGCCGTTCATTCTACTATCTCACAATGACACAGGAGGGCTACTAATGCACAATCAGTATATTCAGGAATTAGGCAGTAAAATAAGTGAGGAAGACCTTAAAAAACTGCAAAAGATAAAAAACACCAGAGTACACAGATTTATTGCCGAAGCAGTCAAGGTTTGCAACCCATCGGATGTCTTTATATGCAGTGATACCCCTGATGAAATTGCACGCATAAAGAATATGGCGATAGTATCCGGCGAAGAATCAGCAGCCCTCGCAATTCCAGGACACACCTTTCACTTTGATGGAATCAACGACCAAGGCAGAGACAGAGAGGTAACAAAATTCCTCGTCCCCGGCGGAGAAACCTTGAGCCCGCACCTCAACCAGATTGAAAGAGAACAGGGGTTAAACGAGGTGTTATCATTCCTGAAAGACTCCATGAAAGGCAAAACAATGATAGTAAGATTTCTTACGCTGGGTCCTGCTGACTCCGTATTCACCATTCCCTGTATGGAATGCACGGATTCCTGGTACGTAGCCCATTCAGAAGACCTCCTTTACAGAGAGGGATATAAAACCTTCCTGAAGATTTCAGAGGATACACCCATATTTGAAACCCTGCACTCGGCAGGGAAACTGGATGAAAACGTGATGAGCGCAGACTACGACAAAAAAAGAATCTATATAGACTATACAGACAATGCGGTTTACAGCGTTAACAATCAGTATGCAGGTAACTCAATCGGATTTAAGAAACTCGCATTGAGACTTGCCATACGTGAATCAAACAAAAACGGCTGGCTTGCCGAACACTTTATGATTGTCGGGATAAAAGGACCTGGCGGCAGAAAAACGTATTTTTCCGGAGCGTTCCCGAGCGCCTGCGGTAAAACCTCAACTGCTATGCTGCCCGGTGAAACAATCATTTCAGACGACCTTGCATACGTAAGAAACATAGATGGGGAATGCCGTGCGGTGAACGTGGAATCAGGCATATTCGGGATAATACAGAACGTTAACTCCAAAGACGACCCGTTGATATATCAGATGCTTAATGAACCTGGAGAGATTATTTTCAGCAACATTCTTGTCAAAGATGCCAGACCGTGGTGGCTCGGAATGGAATTCCCTCTACCAAAGGAGGGCAAAAACTATTCAGGGGACTGGTATGAAGGAAAGACTGACGAGAACGGCGAAAAAATTCTGCCTGCCCACAAGAATGCACGTTACACCGTTGACCTGAAAGCGGTGGCAAACTGTGACAGTAAGATTGACAACCCTACCGGTGTGAAACTGGCAGGGATAATGTATGGCGGAAGAGACTACAAGGCATACGTCCCCGTACAGCAGTCCTTCTCATGGGAACACGGTATCATCGCCTATGGTGCGGCTCTTGAAACGGAAACAACCTTTGCAACTGTTGAAGCGGAAGGAAAGTATGAGATAAATGTTATGAGCATTCAGGACTTTATCTCCATACCCATTGGAGAGTATATAAAAAACTATCTTGACTTCGGGAAGAGACTGAAAGATAAACCCGTTGTCTTCGGCATCAACTACTTTTTGAAAAACCTTGAAACCGGAGACTTCCTGAATGAAAGACGTGACAAACATGTATGGGCTAAATGGATGGAGTTAAGAGTAAACAAAGATGTCAGGGTAAAAGAGACACCAACCGGTATGATTCCCCTGTACGAGGACCTGAAAAAACTGTTTAAACAGGTAAGAGATAAAGAATACAACCGTGAAGACTACGTACAACAATTCACCATACGCGTGTCTGAAAACCTGTTGAAGATGAAAAGAGTAAAAGAGTTCTGGAAGAAAATAGCAGACACGCCTGTTGAGGTGTTTGACGTTCTCAATAAACAGGAGGAACGACTGATAAAGGCAAAAGAAGAACACGGCGAATATATCTCTCCTGAACTTTTCACTGCATTAGACTGAATGGAAAACCGAAAAACTGAAGTAAGAACATTTTCCGCCTTTCATTATGACGTTGCATACCGTAAAACTTATAGTGATTATCTTGATACAGGATTCAAAATACTTGATGCGGGGCTGGCACTTCTTGAAAAACATCCTGAATTTATTTTTGCAGTGGAGCAGGTTGTACTCATAAGGGAATATCTTGAAAGATTCCCCTCAATGAAAAATCCCGTAAAAAAATTTGTACGTGAGGGCCGGCTGCTTTTTGCTCCGGGCATGTTCACTATGCCTGACGTAAACATACCTTCCGGAGAGAATTTCTTACGGAACTTCTTAATCGGTAGAAACTATCTTGCAAAAACCCTTCAGGCAGAACCCAGGATATGCTGGATGGCGGACATCTTCGGTCATCACCCGCAGATGCCGCAGATTGCCGGTCTTTGCGGGTATAGCGCCTATATGTTTGAAAGGGGCAAACGTGACGGAGACGATACGGTCTTTCTCTGGGAAGGAATAGACGGCAGTAAAATATTAACACAGTGGGAGATAGATACCTATTATGGTATTGCGGTTCCCTTCTCATCCTCTTTTATCAACAGAGGAATTGACTGGATAGTTAGATACATTGAAACAAATCTTATCAAACCTTTAAAGGAGAACTCCGCGGTAAAATCTTTCGTCATCAGCCCTATGGGAGGAGACTTCAGGATACCGGAAGAAGACTTCATATCCATCATTCAACAGTTCAACAGGAAAAATAAAAAACACAGAATCATCTTCCATTCTCCTGAAAAATCATTCGCGGAAATCATATCAAAATATCAGAAAGGACTACCCGTGCTGAGGTCTGACTTCAATCCGATTATGCAGGGGTGCTATTCCTCAAGGATACGGATAAAACAATACAACAGAAGACTTGAAAACCTTGCTTATGCAGTTGAACTGCTTGACGCAATAAGCGACAATGACAGTGAAGATTCAAATAACCTTTGGGAAACAATAACAATCAACTCCTTTCACGACATTATATGCGGTTCACTGATAGACGCGGCTTACAGAGAATCTCTGGATTCCTGCCGTCAGACTGAGACGGATGCCTTAGCAGCAATCCGCAGAAAGGTTGCGGGTATCCATAACGGCAAAAGACCACCCAGAAACGGCGGTTTACCTCTGACCGTCTTTAACCCGCTTGCATACCCGAGAACAGAAACCGTAGAAATCTCTTTAAAGACACTGGGTGACAAACAGGACGTAACAGTAATGGATTCTGATGGAAAACAATATCCTGCACAGGTTACCAGAACCATAATAGTAGAGGGGACAAAGACATTGGACCTGATGGGGAAGGAAACAGGAGATAATAAAAAATTGGACTCCGGGATGCAAAATATTCTTTTGATTACAGAGATTTCAATGCCTCCCGCAGGTATAAAGACATTCAACATAAAACTGAATGGAAAGAAGGGTAAAACAAAAGATGATTCATTAATAGTTGAAGAACGACTCCTGGAAAATAGATTTTTACGGGTCCAACTGGCAGACAACGGTCTTATAACAAGTTTATACGACAAAGAAAACGGTTTTGAATTCGTACCGAAACTGTCAGAAATAACTCCTATGGGTATGAACAACATCATTTTACAGCCCGACTACGGGGACCTCTGGAGTTATTATTCAGGGCCTGTAAATGGAAGCGTATTATATTCACAGGAGAACAGCGACCCCATGCCTGAATCAGGGATAAACCTTCAAAGAGAAGGACTGGTAAGAACCTATGCGGCAGATGCAAATGCAGTAGGACTTCCGGAGATGATGGTGAAAGAATGGGGACCTGTCCGCGTCTGTATAGAGGTCAAAAATATTAACCTGAACGTCACCTCATACATATACCTCTCAAAAAACGAAAAGATGCTGAGGTTTAAGACTGCTTTCATCCCGAAAGGCAAACGATACAGACTGAGGGCTGCTTTTCCCACAACAATACAGAACGGGAAAATCCTTTATTCCATTCCTTTTGGCTTTGTGGAGAGAAAAGAGGGAGAGTATCCGGCACAAAAATGGATACAGTATTCCGACGGAGAAAAGGGGCTATGCCTGTTGAACAAAGGTATCCCTGGCAACAATGTAACTGATGGTGTAATGATGCTATCTCTTTTCAGAGCGGTGGCGATGGAGGACTCAGGGGAAAACGGGAAATGGTTTGAAGAGGATATGGAACATACCTTTGAATACGCACTGAGGCCCTTCGGGGAAAAAGACAAAAAGTACAATCCTGCACGAACAGGAGAAAGGTTTAATCATCCGTTTTATACTGTTTATCCTGAAAATACCTGTGCCCCTGAATCTTCGGGTTTTATTGAGATTAAAAGCGGCAATGCTGAGATTTCCTGCATAAGGAAATATGGAGATGCAATTGAACTCAGGATGTATGAAACTGCAGGAACGGGAGGGACCGTAGTTTTATCCTGTTCATTCAGGGTTAAATCCTGCAGTATCGTTGACCTTAAATATCAGAAGAGGGGCACCGCTAAGGTGGTAAAAAACAGGCAGATTACGATTGCTTTAAATCCTTTTGAGGTTGTCACCTGTTTACTGCAGAAAGGTTCACATTAAGTTTAATTCTAATAGTTAACGGCGGGCTCTGTTTCGTCGTTATCCCCCCTTCAGGAGGCATCTTAAATACCATTTTGAGTATCAGGTCAATCAGTCCATCAAATCTCTGCACTTCGCCCCGGCTCCTGTCAAAAAGAAACTCGCCTTTTGAAGAATTCAATCCTGTAAACTGGAGTTCTGTGGCACCATCCTTACGTGTTTCTCTTATCCTGCTGTTTGCTATAAGACTTATATTAGAAAGGGCGTTTTCACCCTCTCTATACCTGTATGTAAACTCCAGCGCACACATTGGAACACCGGGCAGACTGAATGCAGGTACGGTCTGTTTCCACGGCAGCGAAAGTTTTTCAGGAAAAACAGGCATTATTATCAACATCTGCGAAAGATTCAGGATGCCGGAATTACTCTCTTCTGCACTCATTACCATACCATTTTTTTTTATCTCCATTACAGTTGTTGATATTGTCTGGGACATAGCGGTATCCTGGGCGGTAATATCTTCCAGAACCATATCGTTAAGTTTCAGGAGGGTTTTTGACGGCGTCAGTCTTACAATGTAAAAATCCCCTCTGTCTTCAATAGTTTCAAGGGTTATCTCCCCTTTTGATAGAACGCTGAACTTCTCCTCCGGTGCCCCTTCGTAATGGTAATAAATATTTCCTCTGATGCTGAAACTGTATCTAAGGGGATTATCCTTATAAAACCTGTATTCAACCTCATGTCCGGAGACAATGCCCGCGGATAAAACAAAACCGGCCAGATACACAAAAATCTTTTTCAATCTATACATCTTCACTCCTTTTAAATCCTCACTGACCCTACAAATCCCCTCTAACCCCTCTTTTCTTCTCCCCCTTTAAAAAAGGGGGATTTTCTCACCTGTTTCCCTCCACAAATTCTTTCAGCCTCTCTACAGATGTTGCAAGATTCTTCATGCTCGTTGCATATGAGAGCCTGATATACTTATCCGCCCCGAAGTCAACCCCCGGAACTGCAGCAATAGACTTTTCATCAAGAAGACGTTTTGCCAGTAATGCTGAATCCATATCCCTGTAGTTGACAAACAGATAAAAGGCACCCATCGGCACAGGATATGTATAATCATCAGGCATGTTTTTCACCAGAAAGTCTCTTCTTTTTTGGAACTCCTTCATCATATATGAATAGACCTTCTCACCCTCTTTCATAGCAAAATAGGCCGCCTTCTGAGAGATTGAACAGGGAGCCGAAGTGGTCTGCCCCTGTATCTTCCCGACCGCATCTGCTATCTCCTTCTCTGCAGCGATGTAACCTATCCTCCAGCCGGTCATGGAAAAAGTTTTTGAGGCTCCGTTGACTACCACCGTCAATTTTTTCATCTCAGGAGAATGGGTAGCAATACTTATATGAGAAACCCCGTCATATATAATCTTTTCATATATCTCATCCGAAATACACAGGACGTTATTCTTGACCAGGATTTCAGCAAGACAATCCATCTCACCCTTATCATATACAATGCCCGTGGGGTTTGAAGGACTGTTAAATATCAGTGCCTTCGTCTTCCTGTTTATTAAACCCTTCAGTTGTTCCATATCCATCTTGAAATTTTCATCCCATCTGCAGAAGACAGGAACCCCTCCGGCAATCCTGACCATCTCTGGGAAACTCACCCAGTAGGGAGCAGGGATTATTACCTCATCTCCGGGTTCAAGAACTGCAAGAAGCACATTATAAATGGAGTGCTTGGCTCCGTTTGACACCACAACCTGTTCAGGAAGGTAGGCAAGTCCATTCTCCCTTTCAAGTTTCTCGCATATAACATCTCTCAATTCAGCAGTACCTCTGGCTTCCGTATATTTTGTGAAACCGTCCCTTATTGCCTGTATGGCAAACTCCTTTATGGGGTCAGGCGTATCAAAATCAGGTTCACCAACGGAAAGGTTTATAACATCCACACCCTTAGCCTTCATCTCCTTTGCCTTTCTGTTTATCTCAAGCGTTGCAGAGGGTCTCAACTGCCTTGCCTTATCAGATATCATATGTAACAATCCTCCAATTGTTGCCTTTTATTTTACCATAGGTTATTATATAAGGCAACGGAATAATGTCACCAAAATGAAAAAAATCATAGCAGTATCCGGCAGTAACGGAAACGATACCAATCTGAACAACGACATCCTGAAGATGGCAGAAGAGGTCGGCTTTCTCATTGCAAAGAAAGGCGGAATACTCGTCTGCGGTGGACTCAGCGGCATTATGGAGGCATCTGCAAAAGGAGCGAAAAAAGGCGGCGGTATCACCGTCGGCATACTCCCGTGGAAAAAAGAAACAGCCAATCCTTACATTGATATACCTATTGCAACAGGTCTGGGTCTTTTCAGAAACCACATCATCATAAACTGTGCAGACAGCGTTATAAGTATCTGCGGAAGATGGGGCACACTGAACGAAATCTCTATGGCAATGAGTCTGGGAAAGAAAACCATAATCCTTGACTGCAGTGGAGGGGTCTCTGGACTTCTATCTCAAAAAGATGTCATTAAATCCTTCAAAAAGAAGCCCTTCATCGCCACCACGCCCGAAGAAGCAGTCTCCCTCGCCTTCTCCCCCTAACTTCCTTTGACGATAAATTCGTAGTATGCTAACATCAATCATATGGCAAATAAAGACCGTATTATATTTGAGAAGACTGAAAGATTAAAAGAAGAATTGAAATACCTGGGAAAAAATAAAAAGAAGTTCCTGAAGGAGATTCGTACTTCAATTGATATAAAAAAATCTGTGGAAAGATCTGTCTATCTCTGCTGTGAAATAACACTGGATATTTCCGACCTGCTTATAATCAGAAAAGGTTTTTCAAAACCTCTTACCTACGGCGAAATAATTTACAAACTTGGAGAGAACAAAATTATCCCTGAAGATTTTGCCTACAGGTTCGTTTACATTGCTGGTTTGAGAAATTTTCTCTCTCATGATTATGTTAAAGATACAACAACAGAACTGGAAAAATTTTTGAGAATCGGTATTCAGGACGTTGAAAAATTCCTCAGATTTATAAAAACCAAATGAAAAACAATACAGAAAAGATACGCTCTATCCTTGAGGCAAAACCGTCTGTATCATTTGCATATCTGTTCGGTTCAAGAAGAACAAATAAAATCAGCCCGAGAAGCGACTGGGACATTGCTATATATTTCAGTCAGTATCCTGTTAAAGGTAACCCATGGATTAGATTCAATATTCAGGTTGAATTAGCCACTGCCCTTAAAACGAACGCGGTTGATATAGTTGTAATGAATAATTTACAGGAACCTCCTTTTGCATTTGATATTATAAACAACAGCATCATCCTGGTAGATAAGGACCCCTCCGCGAGAATAATTTACGAATCAAAGGTTTTAAACAGATACTTTGACTGGCAGTATTTCCTCAAGAGACACCTTCTTTCCTCTACCTGACCTGCAGAAATGCAGTATAAGGTATATTCCTATCAGCAAAACCAGAAGGTATATCATCTCACCATCTCATTCGTCATAGATATTACAACTTTTTCATATCTTCAGGCAAACCATTGACTTTTTAAAAAGAAAAAGGTATTATAACGTTTATAATGTCAATTATGTCAAAAACGTCAAAAGAGATGAAACCTTATTTAAGCACTGGCGAAATTGCCCATATATGCCATATGTCCAGGGCAAGTGTTTTCAACTGGATAAAAACAGGGAAATTGAAAGCCTCGCGCGTGCCGGGCGGTAAATACAAAATATTTCGTCGCGACTTCTTAGGTTTTATGAAAAAAGCAGACCTGCTCGCTCTCGTTGAAGAAGATTCACGACCCCGTGAAACCAGAATATTAATAGTAGACAACCAACCAGAGATAATAGAAACCATCAAAACTTTTATAGAAAAAAACCGTCCGAATTTTTATGTAACAGGCACCACGAGTGGATTTGAAGCCGGACAACTTGTCCATTCTTTCAAACCCGATGTTGTAATCCTTGATATAGTTATGCCTGAGATTGACGGTTTTACGGTGTGCAGAAAGATTAAATCTGAACCGACTACCAGAGGTATCAATGTAATAGCCGTTACAGGATACCCCTCTGAAAAAAATATAGAAAGGATAAAAAAAGAAGGTGCGTCTGTTTGCCTGACAAAACCCCTGAATTTTGACGAACTCCTGAACAATATAGAGGATTTAGTACAAACGCATTAAGTCGCATTACAAAGGCTGTCATTGCGAGTCTCCACTCTTTTGTCATTGCGACCACGAGCGAAGCGTGGTGGGAAGCAATCTAATAGATTGTCACGTAAAAAACACCTGCAATGACAGGTGAAGTGAGAAAGAACAAGAGAAACATGCACAATATAAAAGTAAAGGTATAAAAATGGTTGTAGATGATATACAAAAGAAACTATCTCAGATTAAAGCAGGCAAACACCTCTGTCTAATATACGATACGGATGAGGAGCATAAAACAGTACTTACCTCTTATATCCGACAGGGCCTGGAAAGGAATGAAAAGGTATTCTATGTGGCTGATGCCGGAAATGTCTCTGATACAACAGGAGATTTAAAAGACAGCGGGTTAGATGTGAATCCTTACCTTAAACGCAAACAGCTGATTATTCTATCCCCTTCGGAGTTGTACCTGCTTAACGGACGTTTTGACCCTGACCTTATAATAAGGATGCTGGGGGATGAAACAAACAAAGCGATTGCCGAAGGATATTCTGCCCTTCGGGTAACAGGCGAGACAAACTGGGTGCTGCAAAAGCCGCCGGGGTGGGAACGGCTGATGGAATACGAAATCAAACTTAACAATTTTTTCCCGGGCAGTAAAACTATCGCTTTGTGCCAG
>CAYORP010000180.1:0-2780 GCA_964406415.1 uncultured bacterium | reverse complement strand
TTTGGTACTCCGTGGTGGGCAGGGAAAGAAGGCCCTCTGCCAGAACCCGAACCGTTGCATAAATATCCGAGCGGAAGGGTCCCTGACCTGAACCTTTTTCGCAAATACGTATTTGAAACGGTCTCCCGTTACAAAAACTACATACACCACTGGGAAGTCTGGAATGAACCTGAGGTATCAATGTTCTGGCACGGCTCTCCTGAAGAATTTGCCAGACTGGTGAAGACGGCGTACCTGGCAGCGAAAGAAGCAGACCCTTCCTGTGAGGTAATCGCCTGGGGTTCAAGCCAATCCGCTTTCCGCTGGCATGAGATAGCAGCAAAAGCAAACCTTTTAAAGTATGTTGACGCCATTTCTATACACTATTTCGGTATGAGACCTGAGCCTGAAGAAGACTATGAAGAACTTGAATTTATAATTGAACACTTTAATAAACTATCCATTGAGTACGGTCCGGGGCATAAACTGCCTGTGTGGAGTACAGAAGGCGGACAGTGGAGTACGACATGGCTGCGCGGGATGGACTATCCGGACCTGCCGGATGAAAAATTCCGTTCGCCCATGAACTGGCGTAATGCGGCAATAAGCGTGGTTCAAAGTTCAGCGGTACTTCAGTCGCTCGGTATCGTCCGGCATTTCTACTACCTCCACAATCTGGTGGGGCAGGGAGTTTATGCATATGCAAACACCTCTATGGTGGAGGTTACCGGTGCCCCCAAGCCGATACTGATTGCGAGGGTAGTTATGGCTTCTCAGGTAGACGGAACAAGGTTTATAGACCACATAAGAAAAGATGAAGGGCGTTTCTGGGCATCTGTCTATCAAAAACCGGAAAAGAAAGGTACGGTTGTATTATCCTGGGCAGGAGAAAAGGGAAGGATAAAACTTGCTACCAGATGGCCCGGCAGGATTATTAAAAAGGTTGATATAATGGGTAATTCCCGGAAGATAGTCAGACCGGTTGAAATAGATGAGGAGCCCTGTTATCTGCACATAGAAGCACCTTCTGAGGATGTAATAAGAGCGTTGAAAGAGGCAAAAATTACTATTGTAAAGGAACCTGTGGCTTTACAAAAAATTACTCTCAAGGAAGAAGAAAAACCCCGGGTCCCTGTACTGCCCGGTTATGCCGCTCCGGGTGAGGACCTGAACAGGGTCTTCTTTGTAGATTTAAGACCCTTCTGCAATATGGGTTTTGCTGACGAGAAGATGGGAGACAGGCAGGGCGGCTGGGCGGACGAGGGTCCATTAAATGATATGAGGGCATTCCCCACAGGGAAACAAACCTTTTATGGTGTACCGTTTCACATTATTGACCCTTCATCCAACAATGGCAAATCTATCATCACCCTGCGCGGTAACAATGTTACACCTTTTCACCCGGAAAAGGTAGAGGGCATTCGTGTGGACAGCCGCGTCAGGAATCTATACTTCCTGCATTCTGCTTCCTGGGGATTACCCGGAGAAATCGGCAGATACGTGATTAACTACAAGGATGGGAAACACACAAAAAAAATACCCATAGTTATCCCTGTCAATAATCACAACTGGTGGGACGGTTATAAGAAAGGTGAGGAGTCAAGACCTGTTCCTGTCAGGGTTACAAACACCATAGACGGAAAACCTGCCTGGCGCTATCTCAGGGTATGGGAGTGGCAGAATCCATGGCCTGATATCCCTGTGGAAGGCATAGACTTTATCTCTTTCTGCGGGTCGCAGACGCCTATCTTAATTGCTATAACAGGCACAAAAAGGTAGTAGAAAATGCTTACGGAGGAAAAAGATGATTTATAAAAACGTTTGTCTGCACAATATAGCGGAGTTAATTCCGGAGGAAGAAGGAATGTTGCTGTCAAGAATCCCTGATAGTCTCAGGACTACACTGAATGACAGTGCAAAAAAAATGGCATTGATGCCTGCAGGCGGGGAGTTAAGGTTCAACCTGAAAAGTACAGAGGCAAGGATTATTCTTAAAGGCAGCGAGGAAGGAACGTTTATACTGGAGGTATATCAGGGGAATTTTTTTACAGCCAATCATTTTATAAGCAACAGAGTGACAGAAGTAAAAATATCTTTCCCGGACAACATTGAAAGACTTAAGGAGATTTCAAGGATAAAGAAACTGCCTTTTGATGGCGGGCTTACGAGAGTTATTCTTCCGTATGTTTCAACCCTGAAGGTTATTGACATTCAGGGCGAGTTTCAACCTCCTGAGAAGAGTCAGCTACCCGAAAAGGTTTACCTTGCATACGGGTCGTCAATAACACATGGCGGTTCCGCTACAAGACCCACAGGAACATATGCTATGAGAACCGCACAACACCTCGGAGCAGACCTGATTAACCTGGGACTGGCAGGCGGCGCTCATTGCGAAAGCCAGATGGCGGATTACATAGCAGGAAGGCAGGACTGGGACTTCGCTTCGCTTGAGATGGGAATTAACATGGTGCTCGGTTTTGAGGTGGAAGAGTTCAAAAAAAGGGTGGAGTATTTTATACCCAGAATTGCAGAAGCACATCCTGAAAAATATATCTTCTGTATTGATATGTTTACATTTTATATGGACTACGACAGCAGTGCAGAGAAACAGAATATATTCAGGGAAATAGTTAAAAATGTTGTTAAAGGGCTTAATTCCAGTAAGGTCATATATCTGGACGGCAGAGAGATTTTAAAAGGTATTGATGGACTGAGAGCAGACCTTTTACATCCTTCACCTGCAGGTATGGAGGAGATAGCCCTTAACCTTTCGGGAATAATAAAAAGGGGATGCAAATGAA
>CAYORP010000179.1:0-14822 GCA_964406415.1 uncultured bacterium | reverse complement strand
TGCTTCGTCATTTGAAGCATTCCTCGCAATGACAGGCGAAGGAATCTCATTCCTCGCAATGACAGGCGAAGGAATCTCATTCCTCGCAATGACAGGCGAGGGATCAGTTCCCTCACATCCGTTCGGGACAAGCATTGCAATGACAATAAAAGGAATTCCACTCATCGCAATGACAAACAGTGAAGGGTTTATGATTTATCTTTTCCAAATCCATTGTATTATAGAAGATTATAAATTTTAATCAAATATTTTTGACAGGTTCAGGGACCGATAGTATCATTCAAATTTAGTATGCTGATCCTTATATAAAACAGGAGATGGAATATGGATATGAAAAAATTTAAAAATCCCCCTTCAATAATGCGTCCAACACCGTTCTGGGCGATAAATGACAGGATTGACCCTGAAGAGACGGCGAGACAGATGGCCGATATGCTGAGTGCCGGTCTTGGGGGAGGGTTTTTTCATTCAAGGCACGGGCTGATAACAGATTATATGGGGAAGGAGTGGTTTGCTGGTATGAAATCATCTCTGGATGCGGCGAAGAAAAAGGATGGTTATCTGTGGCTGTATGATGAAGACCTCTGGCCGAGCGGCAATGCCGGGGGACAGGTTGCAGGGATAAAGGACGAATACAGGGCAACACACCTGAATGCTTTCCTGCTTGCTCCCGGAGAACCACTTCCTTCTGCGGGAACGGATGAGACTGTAAGGTACGGCTATGAAATTCTGGAGCGTAACCGTTTGGTCCTCACAAGTTTCAAGGCAGTTACTATTGATGAACTGAAGTCTGATTCTATCTATGAACGTCTTGTTATGGTTAGAAAATACGTCCCGAAAGTTGCGTGGTGGAGTGGTGAATCTTATGCGAACCTGCTTAATCCGGAGGCGATGAAGAAATTTATGGAGTTAACGCATAGTGTTTATTATAGACAACTTGGAGATGAGTTTGGCAGAAGAATTCCAGGTATTTTCACGGATGAGCCGAACGTATCCAGCCCCCAAAATGGGATTCCATGGTATGAGGGTATCCCTGAAAAATACAGAGGATGGACAGGAAGAGATTTCTGGAAAGACCTTCCTTATCTTTTCTTTGACGGGCAGGATGCAAGGCATATAAGGCTTCTTATACACAGGGCAATTCTCAGACAGTTTGTTGAGGCGTACAGCAGGCCGATATATGAGTGGTGCGAAAAACATAACATTGCACATACGGGGCATTATCTTGCAGAGGATACATTTGCCTCACAGATAACCTGCCTCTCTGGTGGCGTTATGGCTCACTACAAATACCAGCAGGTTCCGGGTATTGACCACCTTTGCAGACAGATAGACGGTTATATCCCCATGCTTCTTACCTGTAAGCAGGTCTCTTCTGCGGCAAGACAACTGGGAAGGAAAAAGGTGCTGACCGAGATTTTCGGAGTGAGCAGGCATACAAATACCTTTGAAGATTTTAAATGGCTCGGTGACTATGACCTTGTCCTGGGGGTGAATTTTTTCTGTCCACATCTTACATGGTATTCTGCAAAGGGAAGAAGAAAACGGGACTATCCACCGGTATGGAATTATCAACAGACGTACTGGAAGGACCTGCCATCTCTTAACGATTATTTCAGTCGTACTGCCTATGTACTAACTTCGGGCAATCCGGACGTCCCGATTCTTATTCTCCATTCCATTGAAAGTGCTATAGCAGGAAGAAGGATAGGGGTTAATTCTGGATACAGGTCAAAGGATATCCCTGAGGAAGATATGAAGGAGGCTGATATTCTGGATTCCCTGATGCGTAAAATCCTTGATGTGGTTTTAAATACAGGATATGATGCAGACCTTGGAGACGAAGGTTTTATTGCGGATTACGGAACTGTGAGAGGTAAAAGTTTTGTGGTTGGCAGGATGTCCTACAAAATAGTTGTTGTTCCGCCCTCGGTAACGTGGAGAGAAAAGACGGTGAAATTGCTGGAAAGGTTTGTCAAAAACGGGGGGATTTTGATAATACTGGGCAAACTTCCAGAGGAGATAGAAGGTCTCAAAGAAAAAAAACGCTGGCAAGATATTTTGTTACACAAGAATGTCTATTCCCTGCCGTCTTCTGTAGAATCAATACAAAATGCCGTAAAAACTCTTTTAACAGCATCTTACACACTTGAGGGTGCTGATGGAAGATTCTTTCCGAAGACCTATGTTCAGCACAGGATTGACGGGAAAGACGAATTTTTTTTCATCGTTAATTCAGATAAATCTGATACAAGAGATTATACCCTTACCATTAAAAACCCCAGGGAAAAGAGACTTTTAAAGTTGGATTCAGTTAACGGGAAGGTCTTTCGTACAGAAGCAAAAAAATCGAGTGGCAGTCTAACCTATAAGTTTCCTCTGTCCCCTGCAGGTTCAATACTATTAATGCTTTCATCTTCCACTGACAGCAGGGCAAAGAAAGAAAAGATAGTGCCTGATTTTAGGAATGCAGAAATACTGCACCTGCCGGATGTATTCAGGTTTGAAAGGAAGGATGAAAATGTTCTCGTCCTTGACAGAATAAGTGTTTCATATGATGGGAGTAGTTTTGAAAGAGAAGAGCCTGAGTGGAGGGTCAGAAAAAAGGTAGCAGAACACTTCGGGACGGAAAGCGCTCTGCAGTGGCAGCCGTGGGTAGCGGTAAGAAAAGGATTGTTTGAGGGGAAAGGCGGAGATATTATACTTAGATATAAATTTTCAAGCGGTGTAAGCAAACCGAGGAGTTATCTTGTGATTGAAGATATGCAAAAGGGAAAGGTTTTTGTCAACGGGCGGGAGATAACATGGGATGATGAAGGACAACTGGGATGGCACTGGGACAGGAGTTTCAAGAAGGTAGAGATAACCGAACTTGTTACAGTTGGCGAGAACATTGTAGATTTTAAGGTTCATTATGATTTTCTTACCGAGATTGAGCCATCTTATATTATCGGTGACTTTGGTGTTAAAATGGCTGACCCTTATAGAGGGGAGATTGTGAAAGAAAAGAAGAATATAAATGCAGGTTTACTTGTAAGCCAGGGATATCCATTTTACAGTGGAAGGATGGTATATAAAACTGAATTTAATGCTAAAGGAAGTGATAAAAAAACATTCCTTAAGATTTTAAATCCTTCCGGTGTGCTTTTTAAAATAAGTGTGAATGGTATGGATGTCGGGAAAATACTCTGGAGTCCTTATATCCTTGAAATAACCCCTGCTTTAAAAAAAGGGAAAAATAAAGTGGATGTGGAGGTAGTTACATCTCTTCAGAATTCATGGGGACCTCTGCATGAACGAGACGGAGATGATAATACGTGGGCAGGCCCGAATGCATTTGAAGATGAAGACGTTATCAGGAATGAATTTTCTCTTTTTAATTATGGGATAAAGGGGATAGAGATTTTGGCAGTTTAAATTACATTTTCATCTTTTCGCCGAACAGATATTTCTTAAGCCTATTCTCAGATTCAATATCCATATCCGTAAACGAAATTCCGTTTATGAATATATTCCTGTAGTGTTGATGGTTCCTTACTATAAAAGGCGCTTGAAATTCAAAAGATGTATGATGAAAAGGCAGAGTTATGATTATGGTGTAAGATATATCATCCTTCAGTTGCTCGGCAGTCTCAACCCTTGCGCCTTTCATACTGATATTGATGACAGTCCCTCTTATCGTATATCTTTTATGAAAGATACCGTGGTACAGTATGGTTGCTGGTAGAGAAGGGGTTTCGCTCCTTTTTGCGTCCCTTTTTTCAATTTCTGCGTCTGTGTCGGGCTTAATTATGACTTTTGAGGGTGGCTGGAAGAAGATTCTGCCGGCAATGAAATATTTCTTGTTTTCCTGTTCAAAAAAAAGTTCAGCCCTTTTCCCCATTTCTGACGTGGAAAAAGGCGAACCTTTGTTTAATTCAAAACACACATCACCTTTCCTGTCAATTTCTAATATCTTTCCCGTAATCGTTGTGTTATCTATATAAAGTTCAGCGTTTTTAGTTTCTGCCGCCTTTATATTCACAGATATATAATACCCTTTTCTATAATTGATGTCAAGTGGACAGAAAGAAAAAATTATGATAAAGTAAAAAGTTGTTTTTTCCCCTTGAGAATGAACAGAATATAATGAGGAAAACAGATGGATGTCAGAGTAAGGCAGGGTTATATAATAGATGGTTACATACTGGAGGAAATGGTTGGTTCGGGAGGATTTTCAACCGTATACAGGGCGAGGAGTTTGGACCCTGTTCCCAGGTATGATACGATAATTGCGGTTAAGGTTTTACATCCGAGGAGACTGGACAGGTGGCAGATAAGAAGATTTGTAAAAGAGATGAAAATCTCCATTCTCCTGCAACACCCTAATGTGGTCAGGGTTTATGCAGTCAGGAAGCAGGATAGAAACTACTTTGGTCTCATTGAATTTATGGACACTGATTTGTTAAAGGCAATCAGGACAAAACCGCATATTTTTAATCAGCAGAATGTAATTTCAATAATAAAAAAAGCAGCTCTGGGTCTGGATTACATACATAAAAACGGTATTATCCATAAGGATGTAAACCCCTCAAACGTTCTTATTTCATACAACTTAGAAAAAATAAAAATTACTGATTTCGGTCTGGCTGAAAAAAAGGGATTTTTAAAGAAAGATAACGGCTCTGGAGGAGGAACGGAAGGTTATATTGCCCCTGAAAGACTTGAAGGTAGGTCTTCAGATATTAAGTCAGATATATATTCTTTCGGCAAGACAATACAAAAGGTTTATTCGGAACTCGGGTTTGAGATACCGGAAAGCGTGAAATACGTTATTGAAACAGCAATAAAACCCAAAAAAGAAGAAAGGTTTTTTGATATGAGAGAACTTTTGTATTTTTTTGACGGGAGAAAGTAATATGTCTGTTAAGTTAATATACTCCGAGGAATTTCTGGAATATAGAGAGACAGGGCATCCTGAATCTCCAGAGAGATTAAAGGCAATCAAGGAATTTCTGGCAAAAAAAAACCGTTCGTTTGAGTTTATTCGTCCCATACCCTGTGAAGAAGAAGATTTATTGCTCGCCCATACCGAAGACCTTATAAAAAAAGTAAAGGAGAATGATTTTTACGACCCTGACACTCCTAATATACCGAATATATATTACTATGCTAAACTTTCCTGTGGTGCGGCTGTCCAGGCTGCTTTTATTGCTATGGGTGGAGAGATTGCCATTTCTCTCGGGAGACCTCCAGGCCATCATTCAGGGAAAAATACTCTGGGCGGATTTTGTTATTTTAACAATATGGCTGTGGCAGTCAGGAAGGTTCTGTCCGGGAGAAAACTGAAGTTGGCTGTTCTGGATATAGATGGTCACCACGGAAACGGAACCGAGGAGATTTTAAACGGGGAGAAAAATCTTTTATATTTATCCCTGCACCAATCTCCAGCTTTTCCCGGGACAGGAAATGTTTCTTTTGGCAATTGTTATAATTTTCCTGTTCTACCGAATACCGATGCGAAAATCTATATGGGCAGGTTCAAAGAAGCGGTAAAGATTTTAAAAGACTTTTCTCCTGATATGCTTGGTATCTCCGCCGGTTTTGATGCGCATCGTAATGACCCGTTGCTTAATCTAAATCTGTTAGATGCACATTATTACCAGATGGGAAAAGAAATTGCCGGCTTGTGTGAAAAAACTTTCGTTTTGCTTGAGGGGGGGTATAATATAGAAAGTATTGGCAATACATGTTACAGTTTTATAAATGGCTTGACAAGGGGATAAATGAATATAATGGATTTTGTAGAAAATGGAAAGGTTGTTGTTACGGACGGAGCCATGGGGACATATCTTGAACATCTTTCATATAAAGGACAGACACCTGAACTTGCGGTTATTGAATCTCCCTATCTGGTAAAAAAAATACACACGGAGTATATTGAAGCGGGTGCGCAGGTTATTCTGACAGATACTTTTGGAGGTAATAGACTGAGACTTTCTAAGAAGAAGATAGGGGAGATGATTAAGGAGATTAACTCAAAAGCGGCAGAGATTGCATCGGATGTCAGAAAAAACTATCATGACATTCTGGTTGCGGGCGACATAGGTCCCACCGGTGAAATTCTTGAGCCGTATGGTGACCTGACCAAAAATGATGCTGAAAAGGTTTTTGTGGAACAGGCAGAAATATTGCAGGAGGGTGGAGTGGACTTTATTCTACTGGAAACCTTTCAGGACCTGGAAGAGTTGAAATCCGCTTTTTACTCTATACGGGAAAAACTGAACCTTTTTGTTTTACCCTGCATTTCATTGAATCCCGGCGTTGAATTCAGAACCCTTATGGGGCAGAAGATTGAGGATATTGTGGGATTTGCTGAGAAAGAAAAAACTGGTGTGCTGGGTATAAATTGTGGTATAAAAAGCCGGGAAATGGTAAAGGTCGTGCAAAACGTGAGAAAAATTACCGATGTTCCGCTGTGGATAAAACCCAATGCCGGGGTGCCTGAACTTTCCGGGGGAAAGGTTATTTATCCTGAAACTAAAGAAGAGTTTACAGATAACTGTATTGAGATGGTTAATCTGGGAATAAGTTTTATAGGTGGATGTTGCGGTTCCACTCCTGAATATATAGCACTTCTCAAAGCAAAATTAAATGAAAACGGTTGAGGTCGTTTTTGACATCCCTCTTGACAGAACCTTTGATTATCTACCCGGTGTCTTTCTGGATAAAATTTCTGCTGGTGTAAGGGTACGTGTTCCCTTTGGCAGGCAGAAGAAAACCGGCCTTGTCTTATCAATCCGTGAAAGAGATACGACAGAGGATTACAAGGAAATACTTGGGATTTATGATGAACACCCGCTTGTTACGGATGAACTTTTCTCAGTTGCGGGTTATATGACAGATAGTTATTTTTCTTCCTTCGGACAGGCGGTCTTCTCTATCCTCGGAGGTTTTCCGTTAAGGTATAAGATTGATAAGTTGCATAAGGCAGATATTCCTGCAAATGGGAGTCTTCCAAGCAGGGGAAGCGGATTCCAGAAGAAGTTTATTCTTTTCAGCAGTGAAAGCAGGAAGATGGATATGTATGGTGGCGTTATCTCTTCCGTACTGGATGGGTCGGTCCTTTTTCTTTCTCCCGAGGTTTCAACAGCCGGAGGTTATTATGAATGGATGAGTAAATTATATGGAGACAGGGTTGTGTTGTTTCATGGAGGATTAAAGAATAAAGAGAGACTGAATAACTGGTTTAAGATGTTAACAGAAAAGAATCTTATTGTGATAGGTACAAGACTTGCCGTTTTTTCGCCGTTACGGGACCTTAAGACTATTATAATTGACAATGCTCACGATTCTTCCTACAGGGAACAGCAGACCCCTAAATATGATGCGGTGGAAATATCTGAGTTTAGGTGTAGACATTTGCAGATTCCTTTAATAATAGGTGAACGATGTCTCTCTGTTAAGGAGTATTTTGATATCAGGAACTTCGGTGCGGCACTGAAAACAAATGATGGAGATGTTGTTCCGGATGTCTACACTTTTATGATGGGTAGAACGCATGCTGACAAAAACATTCCGTTTTTTTCCAGAGATGTTGTCTCTATGATTGAAGAAACTGTTCTAAGAAGAGAAAAGGTTGCCGTAATCCACAATAGGAAGGGAAGTTCAAAAGTTCTGAAGTGCGAAAAATGCGGCAACAGGTTTCTCTGTGATTCTTGCGGTTCTCCGATGGTTTTGACGGAAGATGGGAAAAACCTAATCTGCCGTTTTTGCAAAACAGTCATCCCGTTCAATAGCAGATGTCCTTTGTGTGGAAGCAGGAAGATAGGCATGAAATTGTACGGCATTGAAAAAATGTTCAGAACCCTTAAAGAACAGTATCCAGAAATGCACATCTCTAAATTTACCAGAGATACAGGTGAGGTGAATGGGGAATTTGACATTCTTATCGGAACAGTGATAATCCGAAAAGTACTGGGGCTGTATCCTTTCTCTCTTGTCATTTTTGTTAGTGGGGAGACATTTCTTAATATACCGGACTACAGGAGCGAAGAGCGTTTTTTTATTATGGTTAACGAGATAAGGGGAGCTATTAAAAATAAAGGCAGCAGGGTTATTATACAGACAAGGGACCCCAATCTGGAGGTGTATAAATCTTTAAGGGAGAACAAGCCAGAAATTTTTTATAACAAAGAACTCAGTATAAGACAACAGTTAGGCTATAATCCTTTTGCTGAAATGATAAAGATAGAACTTAAAGGTAAAAAAAAGGATGTTTTTGAACGTAAGAAAGAAGCAGTTGAAGCGTACCTTAAAGAGAAAGAAATAGAGATGGTTTACTCCGGCGTATCTTTCCCTCCTGTTAAGAAGGGCAAAAATGTCTGGAAATATCTTTTGAGAGCAGGCAAAGATTTTGACAGAGAAGGTCTTAGAAAAATGTCTCAAAATGTAGGAGTCACTGTTGAAAACAATCCTGAGCAGATATAATACATAACTGTTGAAGCGTCGGATTACTCGAGCAAAAAATGCCTCGCAATGAAAGCCTTTGTAACGCAACTTAATCCGTTTGTGTTGAATAACAAGGTTTCTGTGTGGATGTTTACAATTCTTTCTGGAAGTGATAGAATTTCATTCAGTCAGGGCGGTTAGCTCAGATGGTTAGAGTGCCACGTTGACATCGTGGAGGTCACAGGTTCGAGTCCTGTACCGCCCACTTGCAGGGTTCAAGGTGAACGTAAATTGTCAGGTTATAGTTGCGTATCTTAATTGATAGGACAGGACTCGAAGGGGTACTGGTGCGACGAGTAAGGAGCACCGCATAGTACTGAGGGCGAGGGGGTGAGCCCGTTGACCGACGCCCGTAAGGCGTGATGAATTGAAATCGCGCCCACAGGGCTAGAAGCCTGTATATGAGTTGCGACGGGTAGGAGCAATGAATAGGCGGGTGGCCGACCGGAGCACAGTGTGCGCAGGCGCCGAGTCCTGTACCGCCCACTGCGCCCCGAACCAATACTTTTAGGGTGAGGGGCTAATAATCTTGGAATAAAGTTTTAGAGTAATAGGAGTGAATAATAGATGATAAAAAAGATAGGAGTTGGGATTATAGGTTGTGGTTTTGGAGCGAGACATCACGGTGCGAAACTGACAAAAGAATATACTGAAAAATTCAGATTGATAGCATTCTGTGATGTGAATAAAGAGCGACTTGATTCTGTGTGCAAAGAGTTTGATATTAAAGGGTATACAGATGTTGATTCAATGCTTACTGATAAAAGCATAGAACTGATAATTGTTGCTACCAGACCTCATTCCACACATTTCCCTATCGTTTTGAAAGCACTTCAGACAGGTAAGCATGTAATCGTTGAAAAACCAATGTGTATCATCCCTGATGAGTGTAGAAAGATGTTACAAACAAGAGATACCTTAAACAAAATTTTAACTGTTCATCATAACAGAAGATGGGACCTTGACTACCTCAATATAAAACAGGTTATTGAAGATGGCACTCTCGGTGAACTCAAACTTCTTAAAAGTTATTATCCTGCAGGATTTGGAGAAAAAGAATCTCTTTATGAGTGGGGTAGTCACCTGATAGACCAGGTGTTAAGACTCGCAGGAGGTTTACCAGAAAAGGTTCTTGGGACTCTTGGATATCCTGATAATGAATGGGACAAACAGGGATTTTTCTCTGTGCAGATGCTCTATAAAAGTGGTCTGATTGCAGAGGTTTCATCTATCCCGCAGGGCAAGCCTTTTATAATGCCTCGTTTTTACCTGTTAGGAACGAAAGGTTCCCTTGTGCATGATTGGGTCCAGCGAAAGGAAGATGTGATGCTGAAGCATATGATATTTCAATCTGCGGATAAGGAACCGGGTTTTGATTTTTTAAGGCCGAGATACTACAGCAATCCAGAATGGAAGATACCCTCTTACTATGATAACATCTATGATGCAATAAGAAATGGCGTTGAGCTGAAGGTAAAACCTGAACATGGACTGGAAACATCTCTGGTGATGGAAGGTATCATTAAGAGTGCAAGAAGTAAGGATTTTATATTGATTAAAAAAGAAAAATAAAAAATGACTGACAGCAGTCTTAAAAAAGTACTACTTTTCGGTGGCGGTGGCGTCCACGATTTTAGAGCAATATGCCCTGTTCTGAAGGATTATCTTGAAGAAACAAGAAAGGTGGTCGTTGATTATGTAATTGAAGATTATGAGATATTTCGTGCTTGCAGGATACAGAGATACGACCTGATAGTGTTATACCACACAGGAGGAGAACTTCAAGCCGAAGATAAACGTGGATTAGTGGAATGGGTTGCTTCAGGAAAAGGTTTTGTGGGCATTCATTCTGCATCTGATTCATTCAAGAACTCACCAGAATATATTGCTATGCTTGGAGGAGTATTCAAGGGACACCCTCCGGTAAGAGAGTTTATTGTCGGTATGACTGATATTAACCATCCTGTCACAAAAAGTATAGAGGGATATTGTGTTAAAGATTGGGAAAAGTGGCCTGTACTTGAATTCAAGGTTGTTGATGAGCAGTACCTCACCGATTATGACCCGCGCGTCCATATCTTAGCAACTGCTATGTACAGTGGTATATGGCCCTATGACCTGTCGCACGGCAGGCAATGGCCTGTGGCTTGGGTTAAAAACTGGGGTGCCGGACGTGTTTTCTATCTTGCTCTCGGGCATAACGTTGAAGCGGTTCGTAATCCCTTCTTCAGAAGTTTTTTTGTCAACGGTTCTTTATGGACAGTATCTCCAGAGAAAAAAGAACAGTAATTTTATAGATTATTCTTCATACAACCATAAAAGAATGATGAAAGGACTTTTTAACACATCTGACAAAAACATCTTGAAAAACCTGCCGCTTGCGGTAAGAATGCGACCGCAAAGTATTGATGAATTCATTGGACAGGAGCATATACTCGGACAGGGAAAAATCCTCAGAAAAGCCATAGAAAGCGATAATATTCCATCTCTGATTCTTTATGGACCTCCGGGTTGTGGTAAAACCGCCCTCGCCATGCTTATAGCAGGCCGTACAAAAAACCACTTCAGACATCTCAATGCAGTTACCGCAACGGTTGCAGATGTCAGGGAAGTTATAGCGGTTGCAGAACAAAGGGTCAGGGAGAACGAAAAGAAAACAATTCTTTTTCTTGACGAGATTGCTCACTTTAACAAACTCCAGCAGGATGCACTGATGAAAGATGTTGAAGAGGGGATTATTATTCTTATTGGAGCAACAACCCATAATCCATACTATTACATCAACACGCCACTGCTCTCCAGAAGTATGCTCTTCCAGTTTAATCCACTGAGTGATTTAGCAATAAAGCAGATTATAAAAAATGCTGTAATGGACAGGGAGAGAGGTCTTGGGAATTTGAATGTCAGTCTGGATGAGGATGCAGCAGTATACCTTGCTGCAGTGAGCGAAGGAGATGCGAGAAGGGCGCTTAATGTGCTTGAAACCGCGGTTTTAACCGTTGAGAGGAAAGGGGAAAAAGAAAAGGTAAAGGTTAGCCTTGCGGTTATTAAAGAGGTTGCACAGAATAAATTTGTTTTATACGACAGGACTGAAGACCAGCATTACGATACAATCTCTGCATTCATAAAAAGTATGCGCGGCTCAGACCCTGATGCTGCACTTTACTGGCTTGCCAAGATGGTTATTGCCGGCGAGGACCCGAGGTTTATTGCCAGGCGTATGTTAATATTTGCCTCCGAGGATATAGGTAATGCGGACCCTCAGGGTCTTTCGGTTGCGAGTGCATGCTACCAAGCGGTTGAGGTGGTTGGAATGCCGGAAGCGAAGATTATACTTGCGCAGGCGGTGATATACCTTGCAACGGCACCTAAAAGTAATTCTTCCTATAAGGGGATTGAAAATGCTATTTCAGAGGTAAAAAAGGAAAAAATACAGCCTGTGCCGGAACATCTGCGCAAGACCGGGTATAAAGGCCCGGAAGAAAAAGGATATTTGTACCCCCACGATTTTCCCGGGCATTACATACCTCAGTTATATATGCCTGTCAAGAAACAGTTTTATTTTCCTTCTGAGTCAGGCTATGAAAAGAAAATACAATTTTTCATGAGCCACATAAAAAGACTGGAAAAAGAATATGAAGAAAAGTCTGAGAAAAGAAATTCTGAAAAAAAGAAAAATACTGGATGAACAGAACTGGATTAAATCCAGCATGGGAATACAATATAGGTTACTGGAAACCCTATTTTATCAAAACGCTTCTTCAATACTTGTCTATTGCCACTTTGACAGGGAAGTGAAAACAGACCTTCTTATAGAGGATGCGCTAAAAAGGAAGAAGGTGGTATGTGTCCCTTTCAATGACTGGGAGACAAAAACATTTATTCCATCAAGGATTTATTCTTTAAAAGATGTGGACAGAAAAGGGAATAAGGTTCCCCAACCGTTTACCCGTGAAGTTTTTCCTGCTGAGAAGATAGACATGGCAGTCATACCCGGTGTTGTTTTTGACGTATATGGAAATAGGATAGGAACGGGCAAGGGTTTTTTTGACAGGTTTTTTTTAGAGTATGGGAATTCTATTTTAAAGGTAGCATTCGCATTTGACTTTCAGGTTCTGGAAGAAAAACTTCCTGTTGAGGGATGGGACAAAAAGGTAGATATTATAATCACAGAAACAAGAATCATTAAAATACACGAATGTAGATAGTTTATTCTATTTATTATGTGGCTTGACGGAAGTCCAGCCATATGGGCGGCGGGAACTCTTTACGTATCCTTTTACGAAGTTCTTCACCAATAGGGATTTTCTCTTCTTCTGAAATACGCTTTTCGTGCATCTCAAACCATAAGTGGCTGAGGGTAACCTCTCCTTCCCTTATATCTGCGACATAAGGCCGACTTTCAAGAATTCTTTCTACCTGTTTTAAATCTCCTCTTTTCAGTGCCGCCTGAGCCTCAATAACCTTTATTCTACCCCTGCTGCGTATCTCCGGAGGTAGACCGTCAATAAACCTGAAGAGTTGTTCATAACGACCTGCATCAATCAGAGCCGTACAGCACTCTACATCTAAGTTATACACGTTGGTAATTAATGCCGTTGCTCTGGTAAACAAATCGGCTGCTTTTTCTTTAAGTTTTTCCCTTTGCGCAAGGACAGCCAGGTTGCGATATGCCCAGGGGGATTGTTCACACTCAAGAGATTTTTCCCATGCCCGTCTGGCTTTTTCAAAATTTCCACAACTGTAATACATAACTCCCAGATGAAGCCATGCCAGCCAGTTGCCGCCTTTCTTCTGCTTGACAGATTCTTCCAGTATCATCCGCCACTGGTATTGAATCATCCAACCCCGGATTTTTTCTTTTGGGGGAATATATGGTACGAAGCCGTCTCTCAACAGTGCAAGCCACGGCTGTTGTTCTTCCTTCAGGGTGGTATCATCAAATATCAGATAATCAGAACAGAAAGGTTTTTCACCATCTCTTTCTCTGCGGAGCCGCTCCAGAGCGCCCCATCCCGAGCCTTGCTGTAGAATTTCGTCCGGACGCTTATCGGCCATCTCTGCAGTTTCTATGAGAATTGATTCCATCTTATCCTGAGGCATCAGGTTTTTAAGAGCAGTGTCCACTGAGCTATAAGCCAACCTCCAGTTTTTACCATGAGTTACTTCCGGGGAAGACTTCATAAGTCCGTATGCTTCAAGCCATGACCAGTCAGCGCCAGCCGGCATTTGTAAGTACTCACCCTGTATTTGAGTCAGCCCTGCCTGAAGTTCTATGTAAGGAGAATCTTTAACAGACAGGAATTCCTGCCAGTGCCTTCCGCCCTGGTGCATACCCCACACAAACAATTTTCTTCCACGGAGTCTTCCGGTGGATGTTTGTATAAGACCTTTTCCATCCTTGTTCAAGGCGGCTATCCACGGCTGTGATTCAGGATTAATACAGTAAAAGTTGTCGGCTGAATTGTTAAAATTGACAGGATATGACAGGTCTACTTTATCAGATACGGGTATGGTGGTCATAATTTTTTCCCCGGCGTAACCATGTTTATAGGCTGATTCAGCAGGTACTATTACCCGTACTTCCGAAGTCTCTTGAACTGCTATATTAGACCACCAGTACATAGGAATTCTTTGTTCATTCGGATTTGTAATTCTGACCCTTATAAAAAGAAAATCCGAACCGTCGGGAAGAAAAGCGTCAATCTGGAATGGGACCATACGTATCCGTTCCCATTCATACAGTCTTAAAACAGGCGTTCCGTCGTTCATCCTTAACCTTGCCGCAAATACGGGCGAGCAGGTGAACACCGAATGACCAACTATCCCTATATTCCATTCTACCCCACCACTGAACCATGCATTTCTTATGGCAAGGTTGGCTGGCTGGAAGACAGGATTTACATAAAGCAGTTCACGCTGTTCCTTCTTGTGGAAAAGAGACCATAATCTGCCGCCAAACTTTAGCAAAAAGGTCGCTCTGAGTATATCATTTTCCAGAACCACAGTTTCAAACTTTTGTATGCTCTTTTCTCTGCCGTAATCATCCTGAAGTGTATAGGGCAGGCATATATCTAACGGAGGCAGAGGACTTTCCTGTCCAAGACTGGCTGACGGCATAACATAACTCTCTAATCTCAATTCACTCATTTTAGATATCCCTTGACACTAAATGGGCTATTTTATAGCATAACATAATTTAATGTCAACCTTTATCTTACAGACCTCTCAAGTTCTGACATAAGGATTATAGGGATGAGGAATAAGAGAAAAGGAAAGGGGTGCTGGTGCGACGAGTAAGGAGCACCGCATAGCACTGAGGGCGAGAAGGT
>CAYORP010000178.1:0-12426 GCA_964406415.1 uncultured bacterium | reverse complement strand
CTATTGATGGGAATGCCGGCACACCCACTGAGGAGTAAAAGGGCAACCAGATACAGTCTCAGTATCCTTTTTTGTAGAGTGGACATTTTTTCTCCTTCTGTTCTAATTTTTCAGACTTAATTTTTATTTATGCCGCCCAAATTATGCTGTTAAATTTACCATATAATTGTATTAACTTCAAAAGTCCTGAAAGAATCAAGGAGATGTTTTTGTGTTATAATAGATAGAAGGACCAAAGGAGATATCAGAATGGCTTGCAAGTGGTACAGTCTTTGTCCTCTCAAGGAATGGGAGAAAGAGGGCAGAATAGATGGCAGGTGGAGAAGGGAGTACTGCGAATCAGAGAGCAAAACTGCTACTTTGTAGAAAGATACTTAAGCAGATGAAGAGCAATGAAACGGTTGCCCTTTTCAGTGAGATGCACCCCGTCTGCAGGCGAAAAGAGTGAAGGCTTATTAGGGTGTTTCTTCATAGGTCCGTAAATATCAATGTATTCCATCTTTAGTTCAGAACTTAATTTCTTCAGTATACTATTGAAAACTTCCATTACTTCAGGTTTTCCAAAAAGGATGTACCTACCTCCGGCGGCGACTCTCTTATCATTATTCTCTTTGCAAACCTCATATACTGAAGAGGTTGCAGATACAAAAACAATTTCAGCGGCTGTCTTTTCTTTCAGGAATGCCAGTACCTTTCTATATGTGTTCTCTTGAACTTCTGGTGAAACAGCCGGCATCTCCTTACCATCCTTCCTAATAAGTAGTGTATCGTTATGACCTAACAGTATGAATATTATATCCGGTGTGGGTTCAAACAGATTATTGTACATCTCCTGCCGGTATGCGCGATGACCACTCTGCATCCCGTTCAGGCGGTCCCACACCCTCGTAATCAGGTCTCCGCCCACACCTGCATTTCTGAAAGAAACCTTCCCCGGATTATATTTGTTCAACCAGAAATTAATTTTGTCCACATAGTTATTACCGCGCTGGAAGTCTGTCAGACTGTCACCGATATAAAGAATATGCAGTGATTTTGTGAGGTGTATCTTCTTTGCAACTATATCCATTTCTTCATAGGTCTGCCTGTCAACCAGGTCGCAGAGAACCTCTGCTACAGCACCAGTATCCTTTGCGAATCCAACAAAACGCCAACCTCCTTCTTTTGCGTCGGCAGGAAAGGTCCCGGCATATCTGCATCTTCCTTTTTCATCGGTTCTGACCTGAAGGGATTCCCTTTCACCGTAGGAGGAAATAATTTCTATCCCTATATCTCTATCAGCTACAGGTCTGTTTTTATCAACAAGGGTAAAGGAAACCTCGTATCCTGCGGAGGGATATGAGATAAAATGCCCTGTGGATGCAAGCAGTTCTATGCCTTCTTTCTTGAAACTTCCTAATGCTCCGTCATCTATGAAAGCAACTGCATTTTCTCCACGAACCTCAACGACGGGAGTGACCTGTTTGACATCTGGATTATCCACTGTAAATATAAAAGATACTTCGCACCATTTATCCGTCAGAACCACGGGTTTCTCCTGCCAGAAATACTTGTAGTTGGGTTCGCCCGGTTTCACCGGCGTATATTGAAGTACTCCAAGCAGGAACTCTCCTTTTCCCTTCGTCCACATGGAAAAGCGATACATACCACCTGGAACTATCTTTATACTTACAGGCTGCATGAAACGTCCCCAGTGCCTGTTGTATTTTTCCTTTGCAGAGAGTTTTCCCGATGCCTTTCCCGAATGAAATATCTCGGTATCTTGTGTAATAGTACCCGACCAGTATTCCGGTATCATGTAGTATTGAGGGAGTCCGTTTAATACCGTCTCAAATCCGGGATTTCTCAATACATTTTCATTACCGTATGCTGAAACGAGAATACATGATACTAAAAAAAGAAAAAACATTATTTTCTTTAACATGACAGGTTCCTTTCCCTTAGGGTAATGGTCTATTCTTTCCCTGCCATTACCTCAAGGATATAACTTGTTTTGATACCTGTATCCCATCGTTCGTCATTGGAGAAGTATTTCGCTCCTCCCGTGATACCTGAGCCTGCTATGACCATCTTTGGAGTGCCGGATATGTCCTTGCCCCTTGCAGTTTCAGCAATGACCTTCCACATCTCGCCGTCTACCGAATAGAAACACCGCACTTTATCAGCAGAAAGTCCTATCTTTACCCAGAAGTCATAAAAGTTGTCATCTGTCACTGATAGTCTGTCCTCCTTGAGAGGTATCTCACGCCCTATGAATCCCTTCAATGCTATTCTTCCATTTTCTTTCTGCAGATATCCTCCCCCGGTGATAAAGATATATTTTCCGTTATCCCAGTACAGACCTATGCCGGGATTCCAACTGGATGCTCCTCCGGTGGGGGATACCCTTAGCCTTGCCTGAACAGAGATGTTTTCATTGTCTTCCTCCGGGATTTCACGATACACATAACAGTACTTGTAATGCTTTGAAGTCAGTGCAAGCATCCCGTCTTTCACCTCTATCTTCCCTGCACTGCCGTTTGCAGACGAAATCTCCTGTTTCCATCCACTGCCCAGTTTGTCTCCATCAAAGGTCTCGGCAAAGATTATCTCTGACGGTCTGGGCAGTTTTTCCCCTGAAGTCGGCTCAATTGAACCAGGATTATTATCCACCCTAACCCTTCCAAACGATACCGGACGGTGTTCGGGAGCGGCAGGTATATTCTTATCATCCCTGTTCTTTGCAGACAGAGTTACAAGTACCTTCCTGCCTGCAAACTCTTTTAAGGATACCTCCTGCGGCTGCCATTGGGTACCTTTTTCCACCTCTGCTTTCCATATCCTCTTGCCGTTTACAAAAACGGATGCCTCCACCTTGTGCAGTGACAGCCGTCTCTGTCCGATGCCGGAGTAACCTATGTCAAACTTCAGCACTGGTTCAGCACTTTTTTCAAGTTTCACCCATCCCTCGGAATAGCCACTGTACCTGCCGAAACCTATGTCTATCGTCGGCCAGGTTATGTTGCTGAACGTAACGTTCCTTGTCCCGATGAAGGAGTTGTACGCCCACTGTTTGTTCTGCAGACCTGTTGCCAGAGTCCTGCCGGTCTCTGTGATGAGGTTGCTGCGGAACCTGCTGTCAACCGATTCAGGTTCTTCCCAGACGAATACCAGACCATCAGGCAGTGTAACACCAAATTTCTTCTCTTCACCTGACCTGAATGGTCCTGGAATATCCTTGCCTGCACTACTCACCCTCAAACAGTCCCTGCGGAATACCACTGTCACCTCTCCTGTAACAATATTCCCGTCCGCAGTTCCGAGTTCCAGCACGCTCCACTTCTTGCCGTGCCTTATGCCTGCGATGAATGCCTTATCAGGCAGTCCTGAAACAGTATACGTATTACCTGCAGAATGAGTCTGCAGGATAAAGGGGTATGATGCAGCAGGGTTGAGCCCTATAATCTTGTTATTTTTATAACCGACCCAGCCGATTATCCTTGCAGTTTCTGTCAGAGGACTTTCGTACACACCCTTGAATACCCCTAGTTGTGTCTTGTATTTCCCTCTCGACAATTCAACATACGCTTCGCCAAAAGGCATCCTCCTGTACTGGTAGGTCTTCCCTTCTCTTGAACGATAGTGTGCCACCAGGTCATCATCCCACCTATCCGGCAGGTCGTTGTACAGTCCTGCATCGTTAAAAAGTTTTGCACGCGCTATGGACCACCCATCGCTTATGTCAAGGTCAGGCAGGGCGCCTACCAGTGCAGATTCATACGGGGTATGGTATTGTTCCATCGCCCAGGTGAAACTGCCCCAGATAGCAGTTCTCAGAGGATGGTTCATGGGAGGAGCACTGACGTGATAGAAATGGTTGGAACCCTCCCATGAATAAAAGAGATATGGCAGGATAAACTCTCCATGGTATTCGCTCATCACGGGTAGATTGGGATACTCCGCGGTCAGACGCTTCAGAAAAATCTTTTGCCCATCCCTGTAGTCCAAACCTTCAATCACCTTCCTGTCAGGGGAAAAGTGGTTCCCGCTGTAACCGCTTCCGAGAACATCAAGGTATGCGCCGTCGGCACGGTGGAACCTGCAATAGTTGACATAGTTTCTTATGAGGTAGTCCCGCACCTTCCTGCTGGCTGGATGTATAATCCACGTACCTGCTTCATCAAGCGGTGCATACAGTCCTGCCGCCACGTCCTTGAAATAACTGTAAAAATCTTCAGGCTTGCCTCCGTAATCGGGTTGGAACGTATATCCCTCGGGCAATCCCCATCCCTGTGCCTTTATGCGCTCCAGCCTCGCATTGACACTCTTCGGAGCCATAAGCAGAAAATACGGATGGTATGCAAACCATCTAAACCCGTATCTTTTCAGCGCATCTACGACGTGCGGCTTGGGATGTCCGAGGTTGGTCATATACCTGTGGTCACCGAAAAGAACTATACCGTCTCCATTCCAGTAAAAGAGCAACGTCTTTGCAGGGTCGCATACCTCGGCAAGTTTCTTATAGTACTCATCGGCAACCTCCGGTTTCGGGTTGCGATAACCTCCTGCAGGTTCTCCTTTGTGCACGGAATGGATATCTCTTACCCACCTGCAGTTATTCTCCCACAGAAACTTTGCACCTGTATTCTTTATAAACAAATCCCTGTAGTGTTTCGCAGCCGCAAACCAGTCGGGATAAACACCCACGGTCCAGATTAGTGAGGTTGTTGTATTCTTATCAGTCTCTTTGTAGTTCTTTTCATTGACCAGCAGAATATTGTCACAGACAGGTTTATGGTCAAGCACTACCGTTGCCCTGCCGTCAAAAGCATCATTGTACACCAAAATACTGCTCTTTTCCGCCTCTATAACACATATTGGGGGAGCATATAGCCCGTTTGCTACCCTCGGACTGCTGTCCGTAGAGTAACTGTCATTCCTGAGATATTGTCTTCCCCTCCCAAGTATGATAGACTTTCCAGTGAGGTTCACCACCGGTATTGAACCTGATGTCTTTGTTGTATCGGAGAGGCGGTAAACCGTCTGTATGCCAATTTCGCCTGTACTCTCTATTTTTATCCTGTATGTGCAGGTGTCTCCGGCATCTCCGTTCACAAGATTCCTATACGTCATCTCTCCTTCGCTCGCCACTACCTGACTGAATTCAACATCGGAATTGTTGCCCGGACGTACCTCCTTACTCCTGCTTTTGAACAATTCGTCGGCTTGTCCCTGTATCTTTACGGAGGTGAACAACTCGCCTGTCTTAAGGTTCCTCAAAGAGGTAACTGCACCGCCTTCCACCACGAGTTCCAGCACTGTACTCTTTACAATGAGTTTCTTATCCGCAAATTCAAATGCTGCTGGATGTAAACACCGGGCTGCCAGGAAAAAAGTTAGTGAGAATATAATACATTTTTTGTTTTTCATCCTAACCTCCGGGAATTTCAGTCTCTTCCCACTATAAGGTCTGAGAAAAATGTCCACGGTGTCACTCCCTCCGGTTTAAAATGCTGTGCCATAACGTTTGCAAGATAGGGATTTGGCCCTCGGTGACCATTGCCCAGCATAACGTACTCCGGTGCGCCCTTGAATTTCTCGCCTCTTGCCATTTCCCCGTCTTTTATCCACTGTTTCCCGTCAGGTGAACCGTAAAATTCTATCTCCTCCGGTGTGAGTTTTATTTTTACCCAGTTGGCAGTAAACGGATACCATCCGAAAGGGGATTCCCTGTTTACGGGCGAACCATCAATATGCCTGTGCCCCGAAGCATGGTAAATAAACCTGTCTTCACGCGACAAACCCGGCACCGCCTGCACGTATTCACCATTAGGCCAGTACAGGAAAAGACTTCCCCCCGACAGGTCAAACATACCGGAGGGTCTCCTCATTATGAGAACCTGCACGGAAACGTTGTCCACGCCGAGTTTCTTCCTGATACTGGCGAATCCATAGTGAGCACCCTGAATGCATAGTTTTCCGTCTATAAACCATATGTCGGAGTTACCTTTATGCAGGGATTTTTCCCAGTCGGCAGAAAGCTCCGGTCCCGTAAAAGCGTCTGAAAGACTGGAGATGATATTTTTGGGTTTAAGTGGTTCTCCTTTCAGTCCTTCAGACCGAGGAGTATATGCATCAGGCAGACATGCCAGAATAACCTGCACATCTCTTGCAGGAACAGGCACTGTAAAAGTCCCTGACGGCATTTTAACAGATTCACCGGTTTCCGAATTAAAAACAACTATCTTCCGTAGGTCAAAACCCAGTTTCTTCCAGTCAGGATTGATTTTCACACTGGAGACTTCATAGCCCGTGTTCCCGAGGATAAACAATATGCCGTCTTTCTTCTTGTAGAAACTTACCAGTACCTTGTTATCACTTGATTTCACGTAATCCCTGCTTTTCCAGTACCCCGTAAACTCCGTATCTTTTTCCCAGTGTCTGAACAGGTTTCTCGCACCGCGCAAACGCGCAACCGCCCTGCTGTCCCTGATACCGAAACTTCCGGTATCATGGTCGTGGAGCATCACCAACATCATCATATTCCTTGTATCTTTTGTGAACAATGGTGCCTTCCACTGTGCTGATGCCATACCTACCATAGCAATCTGTCCAAACGCCTGTGCGGGGCTGAATGCGAAGTACCGTTCCACGCTGCCGTAGAATCCGAGGTTGTCGCGGTCAGTAAATGGATTATAGAAACCGCGTTCGCACGGTGCCCAGATTCCTATGAACCCGTACGCGGGCATATAGTGTGCATGTACGTGCTGGCTGTCTCGCAGGAAATTAGGACGGTTGTGCAGAAAGTTGGTGTATGCTTCCCTTTTCCACCTGTCCCGATATATCCACAAACCTGAAGAATAAATCTTCCTGCCGTCTTCTCTGATGTATCCCAGTCCGAGTTCTTCATCAAAGACTGGCTTTGGGTATCCGCAGTCGTCGTAGTGTCCTGAAATAGGTGTTTTTTTGAGCGTTTCATCATATGCCCATGATATGAAATCAACGTAACTCGGTCTTGGTTCTGTGTACATAAGTATGTACATATCCTTGTTGCCGCCGAACCTCTTGTTTTCCCACGCCCATTTGCTGCTCACATTTTTTGCCGATTCCCAGGTGTACTTATCTATGCCCCATTCTCCGCGGAATACTCGTCCTTCAGGCCTGCCCTTTGGAAATGGTCCCCAGTAGTGGTATTCCACGACTGCCTTATTCCCTCTTTGTAGGAATCCTTCCATCCGCTTGCGGGTCTGTTCCACCAGTTCGGGAGTATCCCCGGGATGGATGAAACACAGGCCGCCTGCCGTACCCGCACCGTCTCCTCCGCTCTGGTAGATTGTCAAGGGAATGTCCTTCGGGTCAACTGTATCACCAGTGCCATCCTGTATGCCGCGCCAACCTTCAGGCAGGGGCTTTACCGGACCCGCATGGAAGGCGAATTCCAGCGTGCTCTCTTTTGACAGCACGGTCTCACGGTCAATGAAGTTCAGATACAGGTTAATGCTGCTGCCTTCTCTGTATGCCTCCACGGCCGGGGCGTCATCTCTCAATATCCAGCCCTTGCATATGTCTGATGCATAACAGAAACTGGTCTCATAATCGCCGACCCAGAAAACGGTGGCAAAACTGGGAGATACCGCCACGCTTCTGGTATTGTTATAACTGTCGTAGAACCTGCCATTTCTTTCAGGTATGACCTCACCCATTATTCCGGTTCCCATCGTATCCCCTGCCGCCGAATAGAATTTTGCATATTCACCTGTAAGTGGAACCTTAAGACGCATTCTGTCCACCTTCACCGGCTCCTTTCCCGCAGGCTTGTATGTCAGTTTAAACAGGGTGAAACCGTCATACTCCGTCGTGGATTTAATTTCTATTAACACTCCGCCTGCCTTCATCTGCGAAATACCGGAAACTGCACCGGTGGTCTTATCTGTAAATATAAATGGTTTGCTTACACTTACCGGAACCTGTTTCCCTCCAGATTCAACCTCCAACACTGCTTCTCCGACAAGCAGTTTTTTCTCCTGCGACACAAAACTTAATGGCAGACCCGTATGGGAAAATGTGTATCTTCTGCCCCATATGTCAATACTCATCTTGTCCGTTTTCACGTCCGTATATGGCGGCGGAACCCTGTCGCCTGTGCCTCTTTTATTTTTCATCCACTCATAAATCCTTTTCTCAAACCAGTCGTCGTAGTCAATAAGTGTTTCGCCATTTGCCGTTACCTTCACCTTCACCACGTACTCACCTTCAGGCAGTTCTTTCGTAGAATGGCGCCAGGTCCCCTTGTTGTCCTTGAACTCCTTCAGAATACCTTTCAGAACAGGTTTTTCCTTTTTGATGTCCTCTTTCCTGTATACCAATATGTCGGCAACCGGAGTTACCTGCGTAAACCCTGTATTCTTTACCCGTGCGGTATAGTCCACATTTACAGCCAGTCTTTCAAGCGAAGGCAAAAACCTCGGGAAGATATATACCAGAGGGATTTTTGGGGCTACCCGCTTGACAAACCGTGGGGCAGGGACAACCAGCGCACGCTCCATGAAAAAGAGTTCATTACCGGATTGGTCTCTTGCACCTATTATTACCCGGCTGTGCTTATAAAGTTCCTTGAGGCTGCCACAGACAACCTCTTTTACCGCACCCGCAGGCACGGTCACTTCCTGCTCAACAATCTCTATCACCTCTTCCTTGTCGCCGGGTTTATGGCAACTCATATACTCTACCTTTATTTCAGCTGTTTTCTGTTCCCTCCATGGGTTTGCGACTTCCAGCACTATTCTGCTTTTGCCATCTACAAGTTCATCTGCACGTATCAATCTGATAACGGGTTTTTCTTTCGTAAAGTGGATGTCTCCTCCCACCCTTGCATCGTTAAGCCCGCCCCTCGCATTCCATGCAAGCCAACTGTATCCGGAAAAGGTGCGGTCAAGGTTCATACGCCATGTCGCGCCATCTACAAGTGTCTTGTTCGTAAACGCTTTAAGAGGGATAGCCATCTCGCATATCCAGTGAGTACCATTTACATAATTGGCTATTTTTGCACCACTGTCCCAAGAATTGTGTGACTCGGCAAGAAGAGGAAATAACTTTGCGTCCCAGAACGTTCCTATGGAGTTTACTGCAAAATAGTATACCGGAAGTTCTATCTTCCTTACCTCTTCCCCTGCACCCGGTGCAACCATCATCTCCATACAGTCGTCACCTATGATGCGCACGTTATCTTTCAAGATACTGGCGGCAACAATGGTATTTGTATTGGATTCAACCGACTCCATCGCCACATACAGGTTTTCGTTATCCGCACACAGGTAAAATGAGGGCTGTTCCTGTCTTGGAACCCTCGGAATACCGTAGCCCGGATAGACCTCAAGCAGTGTCATCTGTGCCGCATGCTTCCACTCCTCCGTATCAAGAATTCCGTCAATCACGGGAGGATTGGAGAGAAGAGGTACGGTGAGAACAGGGTCCCTTTCCTGAATGTCAGCACCCATGAGAACCTCCGTTAGGAAAATTACCAAAAATGCAAAAAGTTTTACGGACTTCCAATATAGCATTTTCTACTCCTTTACCCCGGATTTTACATTGATGTGTTTTCATTACAACTGGGTTGGTCTTACTTTTTTTTGAATCAGCAAACAAAAACTTACATCGAAGAAATCATATCTTGGAATGCCATTGACCTTGCTGTACGTGCCTGATTTTAGCCAACAGTCTAATTTCCGAGCCATGGATTAGGCGGAGCGACAGTAAGTAAAGATACCTGGTTTCTCTTCTTATACTCAACATGAGAATCCACAAAAAGAATGTTTATCCCGTCAGTATGCCTGTATTTCGGCCCACCAGCAGGATGGCTTTCAGTCTCTCTATAAACCATAGGTTCACCGCCACTGACAGCCATCGGGTCGAAATCCATAATCAGATATGTACTGGAAGGATACCTTATCCGGCTGACCTTAAGCCCAGGATAGACAGTACCTGACCCATTGGTTCCCACTGCACACTTATCAGTTGTTCCTGCCGAAGGTGCAGCAATGCTGATGTTATATCCGTAATGTCCGTAACTCGCCTGCAAACCCGTAGGTGTATGTCTGTCCGAAGGACACCAGAAGAGTTTTTCTCCCTGATATGCATACTTCCTTACGTAACCGCTTTTCACGAGAAGTTTAATCCAACTGTAGTTATTAGAAGATACGCCAATGTATGACCTACAGGGAAGTAGATACTCTTCGTAATCACTTGAATAAACTGCAACGATAAGGCCTATCTGCTTGAGGTTGCTCATACAGAGTGCCTGGCGTGCCTTTTCCCTTGCCTGCGACAAGGCTGGTAGAAGCATCGCCGCCAGAATTGCTATGATAGCCACCACCACCAGCAGTTCTATGAGAGTGAAACCATATTTCTTTTTCATTTTTTCACCCCCTCTCCTGACTCTTTATCATGTTTAGTTGCCTGTCCATGGATTAGGTGAAGCGACATTTCTTGCAGGTACCTGGGAGCTCTTTTTATACTCAACGTGAGAATCAGCGAAAAGTATGTTAAGGCCGTCGTTGTGTCTGTATTTCGGACCTCCATTAGGGTTATTTTCATTCCTGTCATATACCTGCGGGTTCCAGCTATTCCATTTGTCCATAACCAGGTAGGTTCTTGAAGGGTATCTCAGACGGCTCAGTTTTGCACCAGTGTAGGTGGATCCTCCTTGTGGAGTTCCCACTGCAGAAGGTATGTTGCTGTTGTGGGTATAACCGTAATGGCCATAAGGTATCTGCGAACCCGTGGGCTTCAGTTTTTCGCTGGGACACCAGAAGAGTTTTTCTCCCTGAGATGGATACTTCCTTACGTAACCGCTTTTCACGAGAAGCACAATCCAGTTGCTGTAGTTGCCAGCAGTTCCCGTATACGACCAGCAGGGGAGAATATACTCCTCGTAGTCACTTGAATAAACTGCAACGATAAGGCCTATCTGCTTGAGGTTGCTCATACAGAGTGCCTGGCGCGCCTTTTCCCTTGCCTGCGACAAGGCTGGTAGAAGCATCGCCGCAAGAATTGCTATTATAGCCACCACCACCAGAAGTTCTATCAGAGTGAAACCATATTTCTTTTTCATTTTTTCACCCCCTCTCCTGACTCTTTATCATGGCAAATATTAAATGAACAGTATCCTAATTATTACTTGTTTCTGCTATATTTAAACCACATTCCGTTCACCTCTATATTTTATCATACCTGACTACAGATTGTCAATCATAATTTCTGTTATGATTATATCCCCTCGTTTTTTTCAAGGACTCTTAATCACCCATCTATTATAGGTTTCCGGCGTTTCTTTTTTTTACCTCCTCCTGTTTCCCAAAGAGGGAGGGGAATAAATCTTTCTGACGCTGATACATTACAATTTTTCAGATTAGAGAAATAAATTTACCATATAATTGTGTTAGTTATAAAGTCCTGATTGAAGGTGTTTTTGTGTTATAATAGAGAGAAAAGACCAAAGGAGATATCAGGATGGCTTGTAAATGGTACAGTTTTTGTCCTCTCAGGGAATGGGAGAGGCAGGGCAGAATAGATGGCAGGTGGAGAAGGGAGTACTGCGAGTCAGAGGACAACTGGAAGAACTGTAAAAGGTACCAGATGGAAGAGAGAGGCATACCGCACGACAACCTATTACCAAACGGAGAAAAAATTTGATGAGAAAAACACAAAGACACTTTTTTGAGTGGGAACCTGCAGTCTCTCCTGAACAGGTCTTCTCAAAAGAGGCGAGGCTGAATGAACTTCATTTTGATAATGACAGCCTTTACTGGATTGAGATGAGACCTTCTGAGAAGGGGCGTTATGCAGTCGTGAGGATGAGCAAAAAAGGAGAGATTGAAGATGTCATACCTTCGGAGTTTAACGCAAGGACAAGGGTTCATGAGTATGGCGGGGGTTCTTATACAGTCTTTAATGGTACAGTTTATTTTACAAACTTCAATGACCAGAGGCTCTACAAAAAGTCCGCAGGTTCTTTGAGTGTATACTCTCTCACTCCGGCAAAAAATAGAGACGGTTCACTCGGTAAGTATGCCTCACTCTCAGTCAGTCCGGACGGAAGGTACCTCCTTTTTGTCTATGAAAAGGAGTATCCTGAAAAAGAGAATGAAAACTTTCTGTCTTTTCTGAACCTGAAGGTTAAAGGTATTGCAGAACCGGTAATAATAGTAAGGGGACACGACTTTTATGCAGACCCGATTTTTTCTCCGGATGGCAAGAAGATAGCATGGTTGCAGTGGGACCACCCGGATATGCCCTGGGACAGTACCGAACTGATGATGGGGGATTTTAAATCCGGCAGGGTGGATAAGATAAAAAAGGTTGATGGGGGGAAAGGCATCTCTATCTGTTTCCCTAAGTTTGCCCCGGATGGGAGACTGTACTATGTGAAGGACAGCAGGGTGAAGAACC
>CAYORP010000177.1:0-3240 GCA_964406415.1 uncultured bacterium | reverse complement strand
ATGTGGATGTCTACCAGACCGTATGGCGTTATGAAAAACCTGAATCTGATTCGAGATACATAGGCGATTTTTATCTTGACATAGATAACCAGGACCTCAAAGAGGCACAGGCAGACACGATAGAAGTGACGGAATACTTGGAAGAAATTGAAGTTCTTCCAGAGCACATCTATGTCTTCTTTACAGGCAGCAAGGGGTTTCACGTAACAGTGCCCTGGCAGTTGTACCTCGATTATTATGAACCGGAATTAAACAAAATATGGAAGCAGATAGCGAAAGATATCCACGATAGACATCAGATAGATTCCATAGATTTGAAGGTCTATGACAAGCGTCGTCTGATACGGCTGGTAAATTCCATTCACAGCCGCACCGGCCTTTATAAAATTCCTCTGACCTTGGACGAACTCTATAACTATTCTGTCCCGCAAATAAAAGAACTGGCTGAACGGAAAAGGGAGATACGAAAACCAACCAGGCCTGTTCTAATCCCGAAGATGCAGGAAGTTCTTGAGAACGCCAAGCTGATTGTCAGCAAAAAGATTGAGAAATACTCCCAGACCAGACAATTTCCTGCCAGGTCTTTTCCCGGACCTGACCTGCCGTGCATCAAGTATCTTCTTGCCGGGGTTAAGGAAGGGATGCGAAACGGAGCTGCTTTTACGCTTGCCTGCTATTTTAAAAACCAGGGGGATTGCGAACATGCTGTTGTGGAACGGCTTGTCTCATGGAATGAAGGAAACTTACCTCCTCTTGAACCTTTTGAAATTTTAAGCATAGTCAAATCAGTTTTTGAAAATGAGTATAAAATCGGATGTTCATCTCCGATGCTGGAGATGTTTTGTGACGAAGAAAAATGTCCATTGAGAAGCAGTCATTAAAGAAGGCAAAAAAATGGAAAAGAGAGTGCCAATCATTCAAATCCGGGCAACAGGAGCTGACGGGGATTTTATTTTGCGTCAGAGGGTGAATGATTATATAATTAGTTCATATGCAGACGCGCTCTTTGACAAATTAATGATAGAGATTTTGGAAACAGGAGCAGGAGGGGGCTTCTCAAACAAGGAGGTCAAGATGAGCCTTTACAAACGAGAGAGAAGCCGGTATTTTTATGTGGATATAGCTTATGATAATCTGCGTCTTAGGAAGTCAACCAAATGTGAGAACAGGAGGGACGCGGAAAAGGTTAAGCTGCATCTGCTTTTGAAGATGATGAATGTTCCCTCTGCTTCTAATACGTTTCCGTCTGTTCCTCAGGAGCCCCAGGATACTCTACAGCCCTCCTTTGAACAGGCTTCCACGATTTACCTCGAGGAAAAGTGTAAATCAAAGAAGTCTTACAGCAGGGAATTGCTCTGCCACAGGGACCTGACAAGTTATTTCGGCAGCCAGAGGATAGATATGATAACTCCTCAGAAGGTCCATACATGGCTGCAGAGTGAGAAAAAGAGAGTTGTGAGAGGGGGAAAGGTGATTTCTGCAAGAAGTATCAATTATAACCGAGGATATTTGCACAGGATGTTTGAATTTGCGGTTAATGTTTACGGTTGGGTGAAGGATAATCCTGTTAAGAATATACAGCCTCTTGCAGAAAACAATATGAGAGACAGGGTATTATCGCCGGAAGAAGAGATTGCTCTCTTTCCTTTTTTGAGGCAGGAATGGCTTCGGGATGTTATAAACTTCGCCCTTGAAACAGGTTTAAGGCTGGGCGAGATAGTATCCCTGAAAAAGAGCCAGTTTTTGATGAAAGTGGAGATACCCCACTTCAAGATAAAGAGAGAAAAGAGCGGTGTTGTGACAGAATTCCCTGTTGTCTCAGAAAAACTTTCTCTGATGGTTGAGAAATATCTCGGGTCAAACTCCCATACAGACGCTTTCTTCTGTGATGACAAAGGTAAACCGCTAAAGGCATTTACCATTTCTCATGCTTACAGGAAAGCGGCAAAAAGGGCAGGGTTGCAGGATATTACCTTTCATGACCTGAGAAGATCTTTTTTTACAAGGTTAAGATGGTCGAACTGCAATCCAACCTTGGCTGAATACCTGATGGGGCATAAATTGCCACACCTGACAGCAAGATACCTGTCCTTCAGTCTCAGTGATATTGCAGAAGAAATGAGAAAGTTAGAAAATGCAAGGGATTTTCACGTCACACATACGTCACACTCTGGGGGAAAGACCGGAAGAATAGAAAGCCGTGAAAGTGCGGAAACCGTTGGGGCTGAAGGGGTTAGGAGAGTGGACCCGGCCGGATTCGAACCAGCAACCAACGGATTATGAGTCCGCTGCTCTGCCCTTGAGCTACGGGTCCTGCCAAAAACTTACCCTAATATTATACTGTTTTTTTCAAGAGTTTCAATAGATGGATTTTTATTTTTTTATGCTCCGGCCTCAAATGAGAATATCTCAATTATCAGGTTTTCCGTATCGGGGAATTTTTCTGCGTTTTCTCAAGGTCTTTCAAACTACTTCTTACATCTGCCAAGACACCTGTAGGTTTCTTATATCAATTTGCTATCACTATATCCTTTATAAGCCCGTTTAATCAAATAAAAAACCCCCTCTGCTATTAAGGGGGCTTTTTATTTTTTGTTCTCTTCACTAAATTAGAGGCTCAGACATTCTGTTCTTGCAGTTTTTCTTGTACCCACAAATTTATCAGGGTATTGGCAGAAACACCTCTCTTTTGTGCAATTGCATGTAGTTGTTCAGACAATTCTTTATCCAACGTGCAATAAGTTATTTCGGATTTGACATCTACATCAAATTGCACTTTTTGGGTTTTATTCCAAATATCCGATAAATCATGGGTATCCCAAAAATCTCCAATCTCTTTATAAGACTTCGTTTTAGATAAAGTGCTTTTACTGTTTTTCATATCTTTTTCTCTCTGCATTGCTCATATCTCGTGCCGATACAATAAGGGCTTTCTTATCTAAAATGAGGACTATTTCTTAATACCTCTTTTACTTCAGTTTGGATAACTCTGTGCTTGCGTAAAAGTTTTTCAATAATTTCTTCGAGCCAGATTAGTCCTTCAATTTTTTTCAATCAGTTCCCTCGCAATTAATGTCTTGTCAGTATCTCCTCTCATCATTTAAATTGTACGTTTTATATGATGTCCTGTCAACAGGAATATTATTTTCCCATAAGGGCGGCGGGGATGCCGAATACATAAGGCTTTTTTGAATAGGGATTTTTGTAGACAAGCGCCTTTGTATCATATACCTCTTCCAC
>CAYORP010000176.1:0-6070 GCA_964406415.1 uncultured bacterium | reverse complement strand
GGGAGGATGAAAGGATGAGAAGAAGGACAGGATTTACGCTAATTGAATTGCTGGTGGTAATCGCGATAATTGCGATTCTGGCAGCAATGCTCCTGCCTGCATTAAGCAGGGCTCGGGAGAAGTCAAGAGGGGCAGTATGTATGAACAACCTGCGGCAGTTGACGCTTGCCTTTATGATGTATGTACAGGACAATGAAGAGTATTTCCCGCCGAGTTATTATATGGCAGATGATTACAGCTGGACGGAAGCATGGGATTATTACATAGAATATGATGGATTGGTTGTAAATCCTGAAAAAACAAGAGGCGGCATTATATCTTCCTACTGTCCATCAGGACAGGTATGGCAATGCCCGACATTCAAGGTGGTGGAAGGCGACAGACCCTACACAGGATATGCATATAATATTACATACATCGGAGGAGACGGACCGGCAAATCCTCCCGTAAAACTTCCAAGGATAAATAATCCTTCCAATACCGCTTTGCTTGCTGACAGTGCATATTTTGACATATGGGTAACAGGTAAAATCGCAGGTAATAATTATCTGCGGGCTCCCACGGACGCATTCCGTAATACCTACGGAACGGGGCCCAATGTTCACTTCAGACACGGAGGTTTTGCTAATGTTGCATTCGTTGATGGCAGTGTACGGTCAACAGGAGAGAAATTTAATGTCAGTCCTAACGACCCGAACCTTGCAGACCTGTCTGAAGACGATACACTGTACGACCTGAACTGACATAACCTCTAATCATTATCCTCTCCCCCTCATCCTGCCCTTCTCCCCCAGGGGAGAAGGAAATACAGAAAAAGGGGAGAGGAATGAAGGGTGTTTCAAATGAAAAGATATATATTACTCATTTTGTTGATGTTCACCGCGTCATTTGCCGGGGCGGGTGGAACCCGAATCGTATCTCTCGGTCCATATATCACCGAAAACCTTTGCCTGCTCGGGCTTGAGGAAAATATCGTCGGACTCACGATACACGACGAGGCTGAAAGACGTAAGAACAAAGAGATTATAGGAACACTGCTTGAGCCGAACATAGAAAAGATATTGACCCTCAAGCCCGATGTTGTCATCGGTTCCCGAGAAGGCAACAGGGAAGAAGGCCTGCAAAAGATGCACAAACTCGGCATAAAAACGGTTGTACTCAACCAACTCTACACCTTTGAAGACATCTGCAGAAACCTTCTTACTCTCGGAAAGGAACTTAACGTCAGAGAGAAATCCGAACAGATAGTAAAATATCAAAAATTACGCCTGAGTAAAATAGAGAAGAATGTCAGCCGTTCTGCACAGACAGGCAGAAAAAGGGTATTTTTTATCCTCGGGTTCAAACCTCTTTTTACAACAGGTAAGGCAACATATATAAATGAGATGATTGAATATGCCGGAGGTGTTAATATCTTCTCCGACGTAAACAAAAAATGGTTTTCCTGCAGTGTTGAAGAGGCTATAAAACGCAACCCTGAAAATATTGTATTCCTCAGGATGGAAGAAGAACAGACAATTCTATGGGACAGGATGAGAAGTGTTGATGCTGTTAAAAAACACAGAATGGCCGGCATAGAACCAACGATTATTGGCAGTCCCACCCCTGAAAGTTTTGTGGATTCGGTTGCAAATCTTTACAGATGGATGTATCTTAATACCGCAAATGAAAATTAAATACACCATACTCTTTTCCATAGTCGGCATATCATTACTGGCAGGGCTCTGTTTCGGCACAGAATTCTACAGTATACTGCGCCTGTTTTCACTTTCAGATATTGACAGAACCATCCTTTTCAGACTCAGGATACCGAGGGTTCTGGCTGGATTCATTGTCGGCGCCGGGCTTTCCGTAACAGGAGCGGTACTGCAGGCAATCTTGAAAAATCCCCTTGCGGAAAGTTACACTCTCGGAATTTCAGGCGGTGCCTCACTTGGAATATGCATCGGGGTTATACTCGGCAGAACAGGAGTTATACCCTATTTCGCATTTCTCGGGGCTGTAATAAGCACAACTATTGTTCTGCTCGCATCAACAAAAAAGCGGCTTTCCAATCCTACGGTCATACTTCTGGGGGTGGCGTTAAACTTCCTTTTCTCATCCTTCGTCCTATTTGTTATGGCGGTTATAAGAAATGAACAGTTTCAGTCAACAATGCTCTGGCTCATAGGAGACATTTCCTATTTCCCGAACGCTCTTCTTTCAACAGGAATAATAGTTATAACCCTCATATCGCTTTTTCTTTTTCTCTCAGGCAGGGTTTACGATATTATGAGTATTGGAGAGGAAAAAGCCGTTTCAATAGGCGTAAACATGGAAAACGAAAAGAAGATTGCCCTTATGTTATGCTGCATCATAGTGGGGTTCTGCGTCAGCCTGGCAGGTATAATTGGTTTTGTCGGTCTCATCATACCCCACATAACAAGATTCTTTTTTGGCTCAATACATAAACGCTCTCTGCCCGTCAACTTCTTACTCGGCGGCAGTTTTCTTGTTCTTGCAGACACCTTTGCACGAACCATCATAAGCCCTGTGGAGATTCCGGTCGGTGTGATAACGGGGTTTTTCGGAGGGCTCTTCTTCCTTGCAATACTTTTAAGAGGGCGATACAGGGAGTTGTGGTAAATGTTAAAAATAGAAAAACTGAATTTTGCCTATGATAAGGAGAATGTGCTGAAAAACCTTTCCGCAGAGATAAAAAGCGGCGAACTACTGGGTATCATAGGACCAAATGGGTCAGGCAAAACTACCCTGTTAAAAATCATAACGAAAATACTGAAGCCTTCTTCTGGAAGCCTTTTTTTTGAAGGACTAAAAATATGTGAAATAACTGCAGGTGAGTTTGCAAAGAAGGTTGCATACCTGCCGTCGGACATAAATATATCTTTTTCCTACACGGTTGAAGAGTTTGTATCTATGGGAAGATTTCCCTATACAGGAAGGTATGGCAACCTCTCGGCATCGGATAAGAAAACCATTAAAGAAACCTTAGAGAAATTTGAAATAGACAGTTACAAGGAAAGGAAAATATGGGAGTTGTCTGACGGTGAAAAACAGAGGGTCTTTCTTGCTCAGACCGTTGCACAGGAACCCTCCCTTCTTATACTTGACGAACCCACCTCACACCTTGACCTCGGGCATAGTTTCAAAATACTTGACATTATAAAAAAACTTAACGAAGACGGCATCACTGTGGTTGCAGTCCTGCACGACCTGAACATTGCATCAGAATACTGTTCAAGACTCATACTGCTGAAAAACGGAAAAATATTTTCGCAGGGTACTGCCGAAGAAGTACTTACATACCAGAACGTTGAAGAGGTATATGAGACAAAGGCTCTCGTCTACAAAAACCCTTATTCCCGGAAACCCTATGTTTTCGGGATACCATCTGCCTTGATAAACACAAATCAGCACAGCTAATGAGTCAGGTAGTATCCTTATCCTTCTGTGTATACCATCTGCGGCTGGTATTCCTTACATGGAACCGTAAAACCGTACCGCAGTTTAAACACAGGTCTGCCAGCAGCGGTTCCGTACCACTCAAGGGCCCGACGGCTCTATAGTCCAGTCCGACCCATCCCGATTCCACGCTCTTTTTCACCCTGATGTTGTAAACAATATCAGTACTGCCGCAGTATGGACATTTTTGTTTTTTTATCGGGATGAGGGGCCTTTCCATTTTTATCTCCATTGTGACGTAGAACCAATATCCTTAAGTTTTATCAGTGATTTTTTTTCTGTATTCAATATATAAAGTGCCTCATCCTGCCAGCAAATTTTGTCTCCAAGTCCCTCGCCTATAATTGCCAGCCTGCCTTTTTGCCACTGATAAAGCGTCAGACCTGCGGTAAAATAAATCTTTTCACTGTTTGCTACGGCCATAGAGGTTATGGCAGGTCCGGGAATGCGGCATATAAGGTTCACCTCTTCACCCGACCTCAGACGGTAGATATCGTTGATAACAGAAAAATACAGGGTTTCGCCTGATACGGATGCAGAACCGACCGGCATAGGCATCTCGCAAAGTTTGGCATGTCCCTGTCCCGGCTCAACAATGTAAATTGACGTGGCTCTTGCATTATCACCTCCAAAGAGATAAAGTCTGTCCGGACCAACAGCCAGCCGCATACCATTTTCAGGAAGGGTCATACGGCTGTGAAATTTGCCTCCGGAGCAGTATCCGAGAGTTTTGCCGCTGACCAGAAGCAGGGCACCATCAGGTGTAAAGGCACAATCGCTTATAGATACCGGCTTTTCAAGGAGAAAACGGCTGTTATTTAAGGCGAAAAGATTGTTATGCACTGCAATCACAGGATTCCCGAGGCTATTTACGGCAAGTACGGGTATCAGCGTGTCCAGATTCAAAGACCTTGCTCTATCCGGAGTCAATATAACAGTAAGACTGGATGTTGGTTCCTCCGAGGAAACGGGCAGTGCCGTCAGGAAAACCAATAAAAGTACTGTCAAAAAACGCTTTGTCACCGGGAACCTCCCAGTGGCTCTGTCAGCCAGTTGAACCATTTTCTCCCGCTGACTTCCAACTCCTTCTGCTCTTCCTGTGAGATAGGCGTCGGGAAGCCTGAAAAACTGTCCACGAAAATCTTCATGGAGCGGGACTCCGAACCTTTTATCAGACTTACGGTCTCTGATTCAGGGTAGCCGCGTTCCATAACATCCACTGCGGTCCGAATGGAACCTACCGCCTCATCACTCAACCCTTTGGCTATCTTTATAATCCCCAGTTGGGAACCACCTCCGAGTGCGGTAACTACCGTCTCTCCAAATTTCAGAGGCGCCTCCTTGATGTTCTGCTCCACAAATCCTATTATTCTGTAAGCCTCAGCCGGTAATTTGATTATCGGCGGCGAATCCCTATCCATCTCACCTTTTGCAACAAGAGGATAAGTAGAAGGAACCGGTACGTGAACCTGCTGAAGATTTCCCGGTGAAAACCTGTTAGACGGAATATCTTTTGCCGTTGAAGATTCTGTACCGGAAGGTTTCCCGAGAAAACTCAATGATTCTGCCTGTATATCGGTAAGTTCAGTCTCTGCTTCCTGCGTCTTTTTTTTCTGTTCTGCCTCAAACTTCTGCTGTGCTTTTATCTCCTGTTCTTTCCGGCGTTTGGCGTTCTCATGGTAAATTCTGGAATCCTCTTCCGATTTAATCATAATATTGACATTCTCCAGCCATTCTTTTATAGAGGCATCACCAGGCCTTATCCTGAGGGCCTCTTGAAGATATTTCACTGAAGATTCATAATTCCCTACGTTGTATTCATTCACTCCCTTTGTTACGAGCGATTGCAATTTTTCCTGTTCCTCCGCTTTCTTCAGATTTTCCAGTATAACCGGGTCATCAGGGCTGGACTTAAGGGCCTCTTTATAATATTTTATCGCACCGGCCCAGTTCTTTTTGCCATATTCATCGTTTCCCTTCTGGTTAAGTTCACGGGCCTTTTCCATCCTTCTTTCCAGATTTTTCTGTTGAATGTTTTTGATTATGTTGTAAAAAGGTATGCCATATCCGTCTTCACCCCAGGCCTTTTCTTCTGTCTGCGTACCTGTCCCGGATGAAGAGGCCCCGGGTTCATCAAACCCTCCAGGGGCCGGATGCATAATCCGCCAGGGGTCAATGTCCTCCTCTCTACCCCACTTTTCCATGGCATCTATGATTTCCTGTCTGGTTGCAAAGTGTCCGAACCGCTTGGGAGGGAGCGGTTCACCTTGATTGCTGAGCATATTCAGGTATTCGTCAGTGTATTCAATCTGCCAGGCAGACCATACGCAGGATGCAAATGCCAGCACCAACAAAGCAATGAAAGGGGTGTATATCCTACACCGATGCCGGTAAATATCTCTTTTTATCATCATGCCTCACCTCTTGTTACCCTTATGGAAAAATGGTAAAATATTGCATATTTTTTACCATATCCCGTATGATTTGTCAAAGTAAAAACAGGAGAAACTAAATGAAGACAGCCGGGACGTCTACTAAAATCTTTGCAGTTGCAATATTTTTTAGCATCCTTACATCAGTTTATGCGGGAGAAATCCACGATGCCGCC
>CAYORP010000175.1:0-3724 GCA_964406415.1 uncultured bacterium | reverse complement strand
CCGTCCCATTGTTATTCCTAAAGAGAAAAATCTGCCGATATTCATTATAAGAAACAACCTCCGCACTCTTGGTATGACGATTGAAGAATATATGGAAATCCTGAAAAATCTTTAAATTACTGCGTTTCAATAGTACAATCCGGCCGGGTCCACTCTCTCCAGCCTCACTCTACCAACACTTTCAGCGATTTATTCCTTCTTTCAGTTTTGCCTGTTTTCCCCAGAGTGTGACGTATGTGTGACGTGAACATCCCCTGGCTTTCACTTTTCAACAAAGTACTGCCTCTTTGTAAAGCGTTGATACACAAAGATTAGCAAATTTCAACACCTGAAAAGTTTTTCTTGAAACGCCTTGCAACGGACGAAACATCCGCTGCAGAGTTACCATACATCAAAGAAGAATTTCATAAGTGTATGGTAATTTGAATGCACGTGTTAAGAGAATAGATTTTGACGTGCATTTTACATCAAGCGGAACTGAAAAGAGAAAACTGAAGGAGATTCTCGAATATGACAACAGATTGTTTCGATAGTTTTCCAACATCTATCTTGAAAAAATTTCCGGGGAGAACTACTTTTCAGACGATGAGATTTATCTCTCTCGCTCCGTGATACTTAAACTTTATGAATACGCAGGACGCAAGAAACCCAGGTTTTTTCTTGAACAGCCTATCGAAAAGCGTTACGACCTCGGGAAAAAGAGGTGGGCAGACCTTGTTTACAAAAGACACGAAGCAAAACTGGTAAGAGAACAGGAAAGGATGCTTGTGCGGTTCCCTGATAAGATGCAATTCTGGGAAATACGCCGATTCGAAGGATACCTGCCGCCTACGGTAAAAGCCCGGCAGGAAGGACATACAATAATAATTGAAACACCCGCTGAATTCGATATGTGGTGTCCGCCGACAAGGAAAAGATTGCGTCTGGGGCGTTAGAACTTCATTTCCAGATATTAAAAGAATTGAAGGTGATTCCTGCCGTTTTGAAAAGTCGTTCTATACGTGTTTTTTGGGAATATGGTATGATTATACAACCGTCAGACAGTTTTTCTCCGCCAACCGTTTTAAGAAGTCCTTTATACTTATACTTTCCACTTTTTTGCTCGTAAAGATGCCTGTTGAATTTTGCCTTGCTTTTCTGGGGCAGATTGTTCAGTTGAAATGTGTAAATAATGTATATCTTTTGTTTAAGAAGAAGGACTGCAGGCAATTCAACAGGTTCCCGTACATATAAAATTATTCCTTCCTGAAAAATATTCTGCAGTAAGCCGGAATCTGTTTTCTTTAATTCCTTTTCTGTTCTTATTGTCGGCTGGATGCTTCTTTTTATTTTCTTCTCCAGTAAAATGATTCGTTCCGCTATTTCTTCCTGTGCATTCTCCTCGGTAATAATAAACAAATCCATATCCGAACGAGAAGTAACTTCGTCTCTCGCAAAACTGCCGTAGAGAATCACTGCTTTTATCTTTTCCACCAGGGCAAGTTCATTAACTATTTTTTTAAGTATACTTTTCATTTTTCCTTGAGTTTTATACCAAACCCCTTTTCAAAAAAACCGACTATTATTTCCAGATTGGTTATAGAGGTCTTTGCTCTCTTTCCATTTATGCCGTCATATCCCAAGTCTCCATATGCAAACCAGATTTTCCTCATTGCTGTATTAACCTCTTCAGGAAAGTTCTTCTGTGAATACTCATGCCGGGACATATGGTCACCAAAATGCCAGTTGTTTTTTGCCGCGTCTGCTTCAACCAGATGTTCAACAACTTTTGTTGCAAGGTCGCCAACCACTGTGGACATTTTCTTCTCATAAGCATCAAGTGTTGCCTCAAGTTTTTCTTTTGCCAGCAATATATGTTTATCTATATTTCCCATTTATCATTCTTCCCCTGTTATTAATTATTATAACGAATTTTATCGTATTTTGCAACATTTTCATTACTATAACAAAAACTTAACCTGATAAAATATAACTACCTTTGAGGAAATTCCGGCACACTTCTGACACCCTTTGCGGATTGCAATGCAGGGATTTGATATGAAATGCTGCGTAAAAACATGAGAGATAAGGATTTATATGCAAGTGCCCGTTTTGGCTGGAGTGTGACGGGAGTGTATCGTATGTGTGACGTAGATGTGTCAATTTTATGTTTTTGGGAAGGCGGTTAAATTTTAGTGAAAAGAGTGGGATGGATAGTTTCAGCATGCTCTACGCGGAACAGATACGTGACCTGTCGCTGAAATCCTGAAACAGACCAATTTCACCTAACCATTAATTACTTATTTGTAATCACTACAAAAAAGAAATAGGCATTGACAATGTTTTTGTTAGAGTGATATAATAAGGTTTTATAGAAATACTTATTATATGGGCAGAAAATCTCAAAACAGGTTAGTCTTGAAGATATTTGTTCTATTGCTTCTGTTATTCGCAGGTACGGATTTCGTATTTGGCTGGCCAAGCGCGGACCAGTGGTTTCCCGTACTCAGAAGCAGTATATACATTCAGGATGTCTCAGGAGACGCGAACGGCTCGCGCGACGTGGTAGGTGATGCCAACAATCCTGCGGCTTACATATTCAACGACGGCACATATATATATTTCCGGCTGAGACTCAACGAGGACCCTTCTGGCGGCGGAGGACAGGGACTCCTCCAGCCATTCGGCTGGGGCGTGTTATTTGATACTGACCTTAACGCCGCTAATTATGAATGGATGCTGATGGTTGACGGCATTGCCAAGACTGAAATTATAGAATTGTGGCATAACACCGTGCAGGGTACACCCGGCTCTCCTTCGGATTCTGCAGAAGTTCTTACCTATTCCATACCGGTCAGTGGCAATATACAGATAAGCCTTGCCGATACTTCATTCAGCGGGAACGCTGACTATTTCCTTGACTGGCGCTTCCCCTATGACATTTTGAAACAATACATGGGGCTGACGGATACATCTCCCTTGCGGATGTTCTTCGGAACGTCAAACAGTTCCAACTCCCTATCGTCGGACCTTGTGGGTGCATCAGACCTTTATTCAGGTTTTTCCGATTACGTGACGCCTTTCGGGGCAAGACCCACAACCGGAACGGTCCGTTTTGTGTCGGATATGGCGGGAAACGGAGATGTAACGGAAGAATATATCGGGAACACGCTTTACATCAGGGTGGATGACGGGGACCAAAATTTCAATTCTATTGTCTTGAACACAGTGCAGGTAGTTCTCTCTATCCCGGGAGGCGACACCGAAACACTCACACTTACCGAAACCGGCGTCAATACGGGTATTTTTACCGGCTCTATCCTCCTGACATATGGGCCTCCCACACAGGAAGACGGGGTTTTCAAAGCGGAAGTTGGCGCAACAATCACCGCAACCTATATAGATGAAATAGATGCAAACCTTCTGCTGAACCAATTACGTATGGATACACTGCTTGTCAGGGGACCGATAATCACGGTTACCAAGACAGCCGTTCCTACCGCCGTGGCTGCGGGCGGAACCGTAACATACACGATAACGATAGATAATACGACAGGTACGGGAAGTGCATACTTGATACAGGTTGATGACACCATTCCGACATCTTTTACCTATATTACAGACTCAACATCCGGCATTACAACATCCAATCCGGTTGTTTCAGGGCAACTTCTCACATGGACAGACAGTTGGACCATACCCGCAGGGGAAAGCAGGGATATGGTATTTCAGGCACAGGCAGGGA
>CAYORP010000174.1:0-4575 GCA_964406415.1 uncultured bacterium | reverse complement strand
TCCCTGTACCGACCATTCCCTGCTAATGTTACGTGATATCCACTCTTTTGCAGAGACTGCAAAACAGGAAGTGTCACCACTAAATCCCCCAGTGCTCCGTATCTTATGACAAGTATTTTTTTCATTCTGTAAAATATTACTACACACCCGTTTTTTTTCAAAGTCCTGCAGTCACCGCAAAATTTGACTTTTAACAGACAAGTCTTTAAACTTATATCAAATTCTGATGGACGAAAACAATAAAAAAACGGATTTTATCAGGGAAATTATACGTAAAGACCTTGCCTCAGGGAAATATGGGGAAAGAATACACACCAGATTTCCTCCGGAACCTAATGGGTATCTGCACATAGGACACGCAAAAGCAATATGCATCAGTTTCGGTTTAGCAGATGAATTCAAAGGGAAATGCAATCTGCGGTTTGATGATACCAACCCTGAAAAGGAGGAAGAGGAATATGTAAATTCCATAAAAAGAGATGTCAATTGGCTGGGATTTGACTGGGCAGAAAGGGAATATTATACATCTGACTATTTTGAGCATCTGTATGACCTTGCGGTGAGACTTATAAAGAAGGGAAAATCTTTTGTATGTGACCTTACCGCGGAACAGATAAGAGAATACAGAGGCACGCTTACCAGACAGGGAAAGGAAAGTCCATATAGAAACCGTACCGTAGAGGAAAATCTAAGACTGTTCAGAGAGATGAGAGAAGGTAAATATTCAGATGGGGCAAGAGTATTAAGAGCAAAAATAGATATGGCATCCCCCAATCTGAATATGCGCGACCCTGTGATGTACCGAATACTGCACAGAACACACCACCGTACAGGAAACAAATGGTGTATCTATCCCACTTACGACTGGGCTCATGGACAGTCCGATTCTATTGAAGGAATAACCCACTCAATATGTACTCTGGAGTTTGAAGACCACCGACCACTATATGACTGGTTTATAGAACAACTGGAGATACACCATCCCCGCCAGATAGAATTTGCACGTCTCAATCTTACCTACACGGTAATGAGCAAAAGGAAACTTCTTGAACTGGTTGAAGGAAAATATGTGAATGGATGGGATGACCCGCGCATGCCAACCATCTCGGGTATGAAACGCAGAGGATATACTCCCGAATCAATCAGAAATTTCTGTTCCCGCATAGGCGTGGCAAAAACAGAGAGTATTGTGGATATAGCACTCCTGGAACATTTCGTCAGAGAGGACCTTAATAACAAAGTTTCGCGTGTTATGGGAGTTCTAAAACCGCTGAAGGTTATCATAGATAATTACCCTGAAGGTAAAACAGAAGAACTTGATGCCTTAAACAATCCGGAAAATCCTGCAGCAGGAACCCGGAAAATTCCCTTCTCAAAGGTTCTTTACATTGAAAAGGATGATTTTATGGAAGAACCCCCGGAAAAATTCTACAGACTGGCACCTGGCAGAGAAGTACGTCTGCGTTATGCCTATTTTATCAGGTGCGTTGCTTTAATGAAGGAACCCGATGGCAACATTAAAGAAATACACTGCACATATGACCCGGCAACCAGAGGAGGAAATGCGCCTGATGGGAGGAAGGTAAAAGCAACAATTCACTGGGTCTCAGCACTCCACGCCATAACTGCGGAGGTCAGACTTTACAGCCATCTTTTCACTAAAGAAAACCCTTTTGACACTGCTGATGGTGGGAATTTCAAAGAGAACCTTAACCCTTATTCGCTTGAAGTTTCAAAGGAGTGCCGCCTTGAACCCTCGCTTGCAGGGTCAAAACCTGGAACTATTTATCAGTTTGAACGTCTTGGATATTTCTGTGTGGACCCCGATACAACTGAAGGAAAACCCGTTTTCAACAGAACGGCAATCTTAAAAGACGAGTGGACAAAAATAAAGAAAAGAAATGCAAATGGATAAGATACACAGGATAAAAGAAAGAGAACGCCGAATACCGGTTTACCGTGAATATGATGTGGTAGTTATCGGAGGGGGAATAGCAGGAGTAGCGGCATCGGTAGCCGCGGCAAGAAACGGTGTCAGCGTGTGCCTTGTTGAAAAACAGTATGCTCTGGGAGGTCTTGCAACACTGGGTAATGTGGTTGTTTATCTTCCCCTGTGTGATGGTTGTGGAAATCAGGTCATAAAGGGACTCGGCGAAGAATTATTAAAACTTTCAATAAGTGACGGTTACAATTCAATACCTGAGGGCTGGGTGAAAAACGGGGACAGAGAACAGAAGGTTAAAAACAGGTATAGTGTACAATTTAATCCTGCTTCTTTCATCCTCGCGCTTGAATCCTTCGTGCTCAGTAGTGGTGTGGACATTATGTATGATACGAGGTTCTGCAGCATAAAAAAACAACAAAATCACATAACCCACATAATAGTAGAGAATAAAGAAGGACGTTCCGCCATTAAATGTAAATCTGTCGTAGACGCTTCTGGAGACGCAGATGTCTGTGCATCGGCAGGAGAACAAACTGTCTCTCTTTATACAAATGTAGCAGCGGGATGGTTCTTCTGCATGGAAGATGGCAGGCTAATTCTGCACCAGATGTCTGAAAAATATGACGCTTCAGGAAATGCTGTCCCCGGCGGCAAAGAGGGCTTTTCAGGCGTAGCAGTGGAAGATATTACAAAACAGGTATTGATGACACGTCAGATTTACAGGAGAACACTGAAAGGTCTGAAAAGGGAAAAAAACAGCATATTCCCGGTATTGCTTCCAACTATTCCTGGATTGAGAATGACGCGACGGTTGAAAGGCCAGATAGAGATAAATATGGGAGATGAACATAAAATATTTAATGATTCTATAGGGATGACAGGAGACTGGCGGAAATCCGGACCGGTCTATTACATACCATTGAGGGCCCTTATAGGCACGAAAACTGAGAATCTTATTACTGCAGGTAGATGTATCTCTTCCAACAGTGCATGGGACATAACACGGGCTATCCCAACCTGTGCAGTTACGGGTGAAGGTGCAGGCACTGCCTCTGCCCTGCTCTGTCTCATGGGCAAAAAAAGTTTTAATGCCATTGATGTTAAACAACTGCAACGATATCTTAAAAAACAAAATGTAATGGTAGACAGCCCTATCACAGGATAGAATATAAAGGACGATAAAATGAAAACAATCCTTTACAGTGAAAGAATACCTGTCAGGTATGATGTAGATGTGTTTGTTGTGGGAGCCGGGCCTTCAGGAACGTCAGCAGCAATAACCGCTGCCAGACAGAAAATGAAGGTATACATCGCCGAGGCACATACCTGCTGCGGGGGAATGGGCACCGCAGGTCTTGTGCCTGTATTTATGACTTTTAACGACGGAGTAAATTTTCTTGCCGCCGGTATAGGAAAGGAGATACTCAAGACCCTGCAAAAAGCCGGCGGTACTTTCCCCGAAGACGGGAGATGTATAAAGGCAGAGGTTTTGAAAAGAATATATGAGCAGATGCTGACTGACAGCAAGGTTAATTTTACCTATTACACTAAACTTATTGACGTTAGAGTAAAAAAGGGAGTTGTGAGTGAGGCAATATGTGCCGGGAAATCAGGGCTTTTTGCCGTTAAGGCTAAGGTATTTATTGACGGTTCTGGAGATGGTGACCTGGCTTATTTTGCAGGAGCAGACTATGAAAAAGGAGACGAAAACAGTCTGATGATGCCCGGAACTCTGTGCAGTCTCTGGGCCGGGATTAACTGGGAAAAAGTGAGGAAGAGCGGGTTAGCCCAGCACGACCAGCATCTACTTGAAAAATCATTTAAGGAACAGGTATTCACATTTAAGGACAGGCATCTTCCCGGTATGGCTCCGGTAGGTGAAATAATGGGAGGAGGAAATATAGGCCACACATTCGGTGTAGACGGAACGGATGAGAGGTCCTTGACCCGGGCGTATCTCTGGGGCAGAAAATCTATGATAGAGTATGAAAGATACTACAAGAATTATCTCAAGGGATTTGAAGATATGGAATTGGTGGGCACAGGTTCTCTTCTGGGTATCAGGGAGACAAGACGGATAATGGGCGATTACGTACTCAACCTTGAAGATTTTAAAAGCCGTGCGGTCTTTGACGATGAAATAGGCCGTTATTCATACCCCGTAGATATACATGCTTCCAGTCCGGCAAAAAAATCATATGCGAATTTTATGAAGGAAATCACGTCCTATCGTATGGGCAAAGGAGAAAGTTACGGAATACCGTACAGGATATTGACACCGAAGGGATTGAAAAATGTGCTTGTGGCAGGAAGGTGCGTCAGTACAGACCGTTACATGCAATCTTCAATACGGGTGATGCCGGGGTGTTACATAACAGGTCAGGCAGCAGGAATGGCGGCGGCAATGATGGTAAAAAACAGGAAAGATTCCCGGGGAATTAATGTGAGGGAACTTCAGAAAAAACTTAAATTAGCAGGTGCATATCTGCCAAATTGTAAATAAAAAACTAAAATTCCGACATAAGGGCAAATAGAGAAAAGAAAGCGGTTTCGGTGCTCGGAAACAGGCAGAGCCTTGGGCTTCAGTGCAGATAAGAACTACGGTGAAATCGTCCTCTCGGAGAACTCAC
>CAYORP010000173.1:0-7881 GCA_964406415.1 uncultured bacterium | reverse complement strand
GCACATTTCCTGAACCGAAAGATAAAAACAGTACCAGAAACAATGCTGACAACAAAAACCTTCTTAAAGTCATCATTTTCTTCTCCTTCCGAATTCCCCTTTTATTCCCCCTCTTTTCACCCCCTCTTTTTGTCCTCCCCCCAGCGGGGGAGGAAACAGGTGGAGGGGTATCCCCCTTTGGCAAAGGAGGATTAAGGGGATTTAATTCTCCCTTTGTAGGGGCATAGAGAGGGATTTCTCATTCCCCTATTTATGGAAAAACTGCGGTAGATACCTCCTGTAGGTTGTCAGATAATCATTCAGTATACTCTTTGCCTGTGTGATGCTTTTGATATAAGGGTCCAGACACATCGCCTGCAAAGCAAGTCTACGGTCCCCTTTCACCGCCGCCTCTACAATCAAACTGTGGATAGTTATCTGCCTCCTGCACAGTTCCGCACATCCTTCAGGCAGTTTCCCAACGTCAATACCCCTTGCCCTTCCTCCGATGACCACCGCAGGAATATCAACTATCGCATCTGTCGGCAGGTTATGAATACTTCCATTGTTCACTATGTTTATGGCATCCAGATAGAGCGGTTTATTTGTAAGTAAAGACTCGGCAACAGAGACAGGACCTTCCCTGTAGTAAGGGTCTTCAAGATTCCGGGGGAAAGGAGGTTTTTCTGTCTTCAGTTCTCCTATGATACCCTTGTCTTTCTGCTTTCTGAGGAATTCTTTCAGTTCGTATTTTTCCGAATGGTAGCCCATCTTCTGCCACTCCTTTTTTTCATAAAAAAACGGGATATACTCCACAATATGGTCGTCATAGCCCACAGGATATGAACCAAACACATCAAGAACCTGAAGTGTAAACTTCTGATGTGGTACATTCTTATAGTTCTTTTTCCAGTAAACGCTTTCCCTTACACTCTGCAAAAATTCTTTTAAATAACTCTCACTGCTGTTTTTCTTTCTTATGTCAATCAGCCAGTTGAAGTGGTTCACTCCTCCTGTAATGACCTGTAGGTCTCCCGGTTCCATATCCAACATCTCGGCTATAACCCCGAAACTACCGTGAACCTGATGGCAGAAACCGAGATATTTCACTCCTCCGTAACGCTGAAAATAGGTACAGAGGAAACTCACCGGATTGGTAAAATTCATCAGCCATGCATTTGGAGATACCTCTCTAATATCTTTACAGATATCCATAAAAAGTGTGATGTTTCGCAGGGCATGAATCTGTCCACCAGGTCCCCCGTTTTCTCCTTTCAACTGGTACACTCCATATCTCTCAGGTATCTCTATGTCCTGTATCCAGAAAGGTACCCGGTTTATCTCGCAGGAGGTAACAATGAAATCAGCACCTTCAAGTGCCTTTTTTCTATCAGTGGTAGAATTAACCTTCAGCCCTGACTTTTTCGTCTCAACCAGTTCCTTTATCTTTTTCTCAGATGCATCAAGTCTTTTCCTGTCTATATCCATCAGTGTAAAGGTTGCATCAGAAAGAATTTCTGAGTTCACCAGACCTTCTGCTATGGCATAAGAAAAACCCGGTGAGCCTCCGCCAATCATAGCAATTTTGTACATTTCTATTCCTTTGTTTTTTTAAAAGTCACGTTCACTTCATTAATGGCAGTTACACCCGTTACCACCTCTTCTATCTCTATCCTGTATCTGCCGGGGGCATCCATCAAAGAAGAGAGTTTTACTTCCTGCTTATAATGTCCTGTGTCATCCAGAGATACAGGTTGTGTATATGGCAGTGACACGCCTTCAGGAGAGACAACCTTAATCTGCAGAGGGAGAGGAATAGAAAGGTCTTTACCTGTCTTGTCTTTTAACCCTGCAGAAAAACTTATAACCGGGCTTTTGTATGAGGAAGTGAGTTTTAAACCACCTATCTCTGAAGGACTGATTAAAAATACAGACCATCCGCCCGGCTCTACATCAGTACTCCACTTAAGCCATCCGTCTTCTTCTAATAACCTGACCTTTTCACCTGTAAGAAAATTATAGATATATCCTTTCTCTTTTTTCAAAGAGACATCCACCTTTTGCCCTTCTTTCCAGTTATAGTTAATCAGAAAAAGATATTCCCCGTTACCCCCGTAAAGCCAGTTGGGAGTTACATAGTCAGAATTACTCAGTTTTATCTTTTTATCCCGCAGGGTTTCAGGCAAAACTTCTTCAATTTTCTCTGCCTGATACACCAGACCCTGCATATTGATTTCAGGATAGTCCTTGCCACTCAGTGGATATACCTTGCCTTGAGTCCGTTCGTCATACCTGAATTTCAGAGGAACCGCACCTTCGGGGTATAAAACTGTCGTTGCGTCGTAAAAAACCTTCTTCCCTGAAGCGGCAAACCTTTTTATCTCATCCCATATCCTTTCCGATGAGTAATCCACATCAAGCAGAACCAGTCCATCATAGTCTTTCAGTACACCCGCCTTCACCATATCATCTGTAACAAGGTAAGGGGTTGCCCCTGCTATCCTTAAAGCAGTATATGTAATATCCGGACTTATCCTTCCCCATCCTGAGAGTTTACGCATCCTGCCGGCTCTGTCCGTCTCGCTCCATAAAACACCTACCTCACCACCTTCTTTAAACCTGAGGTGTTTAAAGACAGGTCCGTATTTATAAAGCCAGTGCGTCCACCTTTCAAACTCCTTCCTTCCTGCTTCATTACTTAAATACCCAGTTTCCCCTGCTTTGGGATAGAACCACTCCAGTCCAGATACACCTTTTGAAAGAGCGATAACTGTATTGAGGCGGAACTCATTTATCCACCAGTCAGGCTGTTGGCTCATATCAGCCGACCACCACCCGAGCAATGCCATAAGGGGCTTTTTGGGTGTTACCTTCTGCCTTGCCCTGTGCAGGTCAAACTTGTAGTCAAGCAGTCCATGCCCGCGTCCTCCGCCCCAGAGACCCGGTCCCCAGATATAAGGATAGTTCCAGTCACCTACCATATCCAGATAACCATACTCTCCGCCTGAATAGTTAACGGCAATAATATCCTGCCTGTATTCTTTCACCACAGACGCCAGTTTTTTGTAAAGTCCGTCAAATGCCATACAGGTGAAGTCTCTTGGAAGTCCTATCACCTCCATCCACTTCAGATATGGCTCTTCATCGCGGAATATTGTCCCTTCGGGTGCATCGGGGGGCCATACAGGTCCCTTTATACCTGTCTGTTCTTCAAAATGTTTTAACGCATAAAAACTGTAGTCACCCAGATATACCTCGCCGTCTTTTCTTGTTGTCCTTAAAGGCACCTCGTCCTGAAAACTTACAAACTGTAATCCTGGATGGTCTCCTGCCGCTTTCATTACCTCTCTCAGTTTTTTTTCCATCATTCCCCAGGCAACGGGGCTGAATGGACTTGCAGAACTGGTAAGCCCTTCTTCAACCTTGCCCTCAACCGGTACAAGTGTCTGCAGATACTCAAAAGCCCTTTCTGGATTAACCACATACCTTCTTTTCCCTTCATCGTAAATAAACCATGGCTCCTCCTTAAGGTTTCCAAACCCCCCTGTCCAGACACTGATTATATTCAGGTTGGGATAATACGCAATACCACGACTGTAAGCCTCATCAAGAGATTTTATGAAACCATAAGCAGGAGGGCCATTCTGGGTTATGAATGATATGTGGTTGTTCTTGTAGTAATCCAGTATCTTTTCAGGCAGAAGAATATGTCCGCCTATCCCCACAGGAAATTCAGGTTTTTTGAACTGGCGGATGGTTATATCCTTGAATGTTTTATCCACCACCTCCTGTGAATCCATCCCTGCAAGCACCTTTTCATCTATAAGTTCAGCCGTTATCCTGAGACTGCCCGGTTTCAACTCATCCGTATCAATAACAAACGAGTCCTTTGGCAGACGCAGGGTAGACAATAAATAGGTCTTTTTATTTTCATCTTGCAGGCTGATTCTTGCTTCTATCCCTTTTCTTAAGTAGTGCAGTTTCACAGGTATCTTTTCTCCTCTGAGAAATACCTTCCTGGGCAGTTCTATTGTCAACCCGCTACCTGTGAGTTGTAGAATTGACCTATCCTTTTCTTCCCATATTGTCTTTACTTCATCTGCTCTGAGCATCCTGTTGAGGATAGTAACCTCATCCATAGCGGCATTGGCAAATCCTACCGGGTCCTTTCTGCCTCCGCCGGGTGCAAGAAAACCGAGGTCAAAGGTTATCGTAGGGCTGGATATAACAGGCACATCATCCATTTCCACAACCTTTTTCCCATTAAAATACAGTTCTCTCTTTTCATCCTTCCAGTTCAGAACCAGAAAATGCCAGTTGCCTTTCCAGATATCAGAATGGGTTTTCATATCATAGATTAATATCTTCCGGTGGTCTGAGGTGTAATATGCCAGAATCCGGGTACCTGACATCTGTACCGCAAATGAAGCCCAGTTTTCATGGAAGAGGAAGCCGGTTTTTTCTATTTCACTGTTATACGGCCTGAACCAGAACATCAGACTGCCTTCTTTTACAGGAAAGTCAGAATTATCATAAACATACCTGAGCAGATTCCCTGTAAGTTCTATCGCCTTACCTGACTTTCCTTTAACAAAGACAGGGCTGACTGAAGACTTTTTTCTCCTGATGTCTTCCATATTCGCACCAAAGTTCACCTCAAAAATTTTCTCCTCTGGTTCTCCCTTTAACGCGCCGTCAAAAGGAAGATAAAGCCAGATGTTGTCTTTCAGTCCGCTTAGTTCACCTGCTTTAACCGCTGTTGTTAAAGCAAAAATAAGCAATAATACCATCTTCCTCATTTTTCTCTCCTATGCAGTGCCTCGTAGGCAGCTTTTATTATCCCCTCTGCACTGCCTCTCGGAGTCGGAAACCCCAGTCTATTCAGCATTATGTATGTCCAGGTCTCATAAAATATATACCCGTCAAACCCTGCATTTTTCGCCTCTCTTACAATACCTTCTGCCATCTCCACCCCGCGGATATCCCGCCTCGGGTCAGTCGCCTGGTCTTCCAGATAGACGGGTATATCTTTCTTTTTTGCCAGAGGCAAAACGTTTTCGTGCACCCATACACTCTGTGATGACCAGTATTTCAGGTGTATCTCATCCATCAGATTCTCATCCAGCCAGGTCTTCCAGTCCCAGTATATCTGCATCTTTGTATCATACTCCGGTGAAACCTCTATCCCTGCCTCAAGGTGCACCGAAAGTTTTTTCCCGTAACCCGACACCAGTTTTTTCGCTCCCCTCAAAAATTCAGTGAAAAACTCCCCCCGTATCCTGCGTATTCTTTCGTAGTCTTCTTCTTTCGGCTCTGACTCCCTGCCGTATCTTTTCCTGAACTCTTCCCTCACAGGTTCTGCGAATGCATATGTAAGCCACTCACTGCAGTTGTTGTGGTGGCAGAGTATCCTTATGTCAACGCCGTCTGCACCGCTTTCAAGTATCCGTTTTATCCTTGACAGCCATATCCTCCTTGTACCCTCAAATGACGGCTCAAGCACGGATGGAAGGTTTCCATCTCTTTTAAATGCAAGTCCCAGGATGCCTCCTGTTGAAACCCTGTTCAAAACACCTTCGCTGGAATTTGACCAGGGATAGTCTGTCTTGCCAAATGGAAATCCCCCTGATAGTCCGCCTTCTGTTGAGGGAATAACAGGTAAAACCTCATCTGTTCCATCCACGCAGTCAGCCAGCAAAAACAGGTGGTTTTTGAATGACACCTCCCTGTTTTTTATTTCAAGAGCAGCAAAAGGGTGGTTTATCTGCAAACCTGTAAGTTGCAGTATGTAGTTTCTCCTTTTCCCTTTTTCCTGTATCCTTCCTGCCGGGGACCACCTGCAGTGCGGAAGAGTCTTTATTTCTTGTTTTATGCAGAACTTTTTGTTATAGGGTTTATACTTTCGGTTATCATCACTTACCCACAGTCTTAAATCCTTTACCTGAATTTTTGAAACCAACTGCTCGGAATAAATGCTTATCTGCCTGACAGGGAATGACACATCTTTCATCCACAAAGGGTTTGTCTGCATTGTCCACTCCTGGTGTTCCGCAAGTTCAGGCATAACAGACAGATACCTCCCATCCGCCTCATCAAATACCAGTCCCTTCCCTTTTTTAGAAAAACCTCTCCTGTTACCGCCCATATCAAAGACCTTGAAAATCCCGTAAAATTCCATCCTTTTGTTATGTGCAGTCTTTACTGCACAACCCAGAATGTCTCCACATTCTCCAAAGGTCTTTACCGCATTCTTCCCCCACAAGGGGCTCCTTTTCCAGAAAGAAGAACTATCCCCATAATCCAGCCAGTAGAGCCTGTCTATACCCCAGTCTGCAATGACACCCATCTCGTCAGTCATCCGTCCTCGGGTATAGTGGTTGGCTATCAGGTTGTCAGGTATGTCATAGGTCAGCGCAAGTGAGAATCTCTTCTTCCCTTCTGGACAGGTGCGGTCAAAAAAGAAAAAGTCAGGTTCAATATATCCACCTTCAGTCCTGAAATAAAGCCGGTATCTGCCGTAAAGTCTTTTTTCCAGTGGTATATTCACCATCCACCTGCCGTCTTTCTCTTTAACCGGGACAGACATACCCTCCCCTTCAGGGTTGACAACCCTGAAAGAAAGACCGCCTGTTTCCCCGCTGAACCCGACTCTCAAAAACAATCCGTCACCTGTAAGAACAGATTCCTCAATCTTCACCTCCAACGGTGCCTTCCCGTAATAGAGGTGCCCGAAACTTGTTGCATCGCGGAATCCAGGACCCCCGCAGTGGTTCCAGGAACTACCTTCTCCTATAGAGGGTCTGTACCTGCACAGGTTGAACCCGCACACGCCGGGTTGGAGAAAGAAAGGGGTCTTATCAAATGCTGCGAAAAACCAGTGCACTATATCCCTGTCTCTCGTCAGGTATTCTTTTTGCCATTCAAAGGATTTCAATCTTATAGAAGGAAATCCGGTGGAATGAGAACCTGCATAGGCAAGGTGCTTATCTTTATTCACCTGTCCACTGCTGTTAAACTGAAACTGGAAAAAGCCCCTGTGGTTGTGATAGGGGTCAAAAAATATCTCTATCACTTCCTCTGCTTCTCTGCCCTGCAGTATGAAAGGAGTGACAGTATCAAGGCAGGCTGCCGCAACCAGAATATCTTTTCCTGTATCATAGGCCTTAAATAGCGTCCTGTCTTTCGGATAGAGTGGGGAACTGATAAGGGAAAAGGATTCTTCTGTCCCTTTGCCTGAAAGAATATCCCCCTTTATCCTTTTTTTTGACAGTTGTTTAACTGCCTTAATCCTGTGAAAGCGGTTGCTTGCTCCCGGCACCATAACAACAATATCCCTCTCAGTTAATAAATAATAAAGCCCCTTCGTTTATTTTTAAATATCAATCAGGGTTCACGGTAAGGCATATACATCAGGTTTGGCTCATGATAGTTATCAAAGTGAGTCCACCAGCCGGGCTTGAATGATATCCACTGAAGTCTTTCATCTATCAGTTTCCACCCGCTGGTATCTTTTACAGCAGGCACCCATTCTGCATTGCCGTCATAAAATAATACATTCACCCCGTCACCTGTATGATTATTATACTCACGGTAATTAGTTTGGTCCTCCCGCCATATATAGGTTGTCCATGCCATACCACCCCAGTCAAAACTATACGGTTCGTTGGCTGGAGACCCTGCTGCATAGTATGCATCCATTACCAGCGGTGCACTAAACCTTTCCCTCGTAGAAGAACTTCCTCCACCTGTCAAAGGAGGTTTGCCTGCCCTGTGTCCGCCTGCATAGGCATAATGCAGCCAACTGTCCCGTCCTGACGCCCAGTTATGACGGTTAAAATCTTCCGGGCCATCAGGCAAACTGCGGCCTCTTCTTGCAGTAATATTGCTGGGGCAGATAAAGGT
>CAYORP010000172.1:0-5977 GCA_964406415.1 uncultured bacterium | reverse complement strand
AACTGCTCCTATAACGGCGGCAACTGGGCAATAGAATGGCAGAATACCCATAAAGAGGGCGTTGACTGGTACAGATGTCCATCCGCACACAGCCAGCCTCTTAATGCCAACCTGAAGGCATATGCAGCGTGGTGGTTGTGGGCAAGACTTGCCGGCTGGGACGGAAATGGTTCCCAACGATGATTACCTATGAATGAGAAAGAGATTAAAATAGAGTGCGTGCAGGGTGATATTACCTCACAGGAAGGTTTTGACGCTGTTGTAAATGCAGCCAATGCCTATCTTGCTCCGGGCGGCGGAGTTGCCGGGGCAATACACCGCAAAGCCGGTTCCCGGTTATACGAAGAATGCAGACCTCTTGCTCCCATAAAAACAGGAGATGCAGTCATAACACGTGGATATAACCTTCCCAACCCGTATGTCATTCATACCCTGGGACCTGTTTACTACAGCGAGAGAGACCCTGCGGAAAAACTTGCCCTGTGTTATAAAAACTGCCTCAAGACAGCAGAAAAAAACAATCTCGCATCCATAGCCTTCTGTGCCATATCCACGGGTGCTTTTGGTTATCCTGCGGAAGAGGCGGCTGAGGTTGCTGTAAGAACAGTAAAAGAAGCACTTCACGAATTGAAGTCCATAAGGAGAATCCGTTTCGTAATCTATGACTATCCGACCCTCTCCATTTTCCAGCGCCACCTCTCACAGCACTCATTTAAAATATAGACACAGCAACGTCCCGGAAAACAGCAATAACATATTATCTTCATTGTGTGCATCAATTTCATTTCATAATACTGTGTGGTAAAATATAACCACAAAAGAAAAATATATGGATGATGGAAAAAATTTGTCGTGGTAATTTCTGTTCTTATCCCTTTATCCAGAAAGGGACTATTATGAATTACTGAGTATGTGAAATGGGGGTGAGACCAATGATGCAGGCAAAAGATGTTATGACCAGAGAGGTGATAACTACCGGGCCTGATGTCACTCTAAACGAAGTGATAAAAACTTTGATAGAGAAGAAAATCAGCGGGATGCCTGTTGTGAATGCCTCGGGAGAAATGGTCGGGATAATCTCAGAAAAAGACATCCTCAATTTTGCCTTTGATGGAAACCTGCAAAACACCAGGGTTAAAGAAGTGATGACAAAAAATGTGGTAAGTTTCCCTCCGGATGCAGACATCAACTCAATCGCTTTAGCAATAGCAGACCATCATTTCCGAAGGGTTCCTATTGTTGAGAATAACAGGGTGGTCGGTATCATCTCCAGACGTGATATAATCAGGGTTGCCCTTAATATTGTTTAACCTTGCCATTCAACAGAAGACTTTATTTTTACACAATGGAAAACAAATGGGTTGTAATACGGTATCCAAAGAACGAGACCGAAGCACAGATAATCAAGGGTCTCCTTGAATCCGAAGGCATCCCTGTTCAGATAAAACAGGAGGCAATAGGAAAAACATACGGCCTGACACTCAACGGCCTCGGTCAGATACGCATCCTCGTCCCCGCCTCCAGCAAAACCGAAGCCGAGCGCCTCCTCCCCGAATAATGAGGTGCTTATGGAATACACTGTTATTATTCATCAGGCTGAGAAAGGGGGGTATTGGGTAGAAGTTACCTCTGTTTAATCCGTGCCTTCTTTCGCCCCTGCCTGCGGATTTCAATCATCCCTTCAGGGATTATCTCACCCTTAACCCCGTGGGAGCATTGGCTAATATAACCTTCTCTATCCTTGACATTTATCTGAAGAAGTTTAATATATATACATAAAAATACTTCCTGATAAATTGTGCAATTTTATGGAGTTTTAAATAAAGCAACAAACTGTTATTAATAAACAATATGAACTACGAAAGTACAGATGAAAATATAAGATTTAAAACCTCTGACAAAGATTTAAGTGAAGATGACACCCGCGTAAAATTGTTTGACCCTAAATTGAAATCCGCTGGATGGATAGAAGATAATATCAGGCGTAATTTCTATATTACTAAAGGTAAAGTTATCATAGAAGGCGACATTACAAAAAGGGGCAAAGAAAAATTTGCCGATTATGTCCTATTCCACAATCAATCCTTTCCAATTGCCGTTATAGAGGCGAAAAGAATATTTAAGCATCCCGCTGACGGTATATCCCAGGCCAAAGAATATGCTGAATATCTGAATCTACCCTTTGCTTATTCAACCAACGGTCATGGCATAGAAGAATTTGACTTTTCAACTAACAAGCAAATTTCATTGACTGAATTCCCATCCCCTGATGAACTTTATCAGAAATGGGGAAAAACCACTCAACAGGAATTTCCTGACCTCCAGAACATAAAGAACAACCCTCTGTTGCAGCCATTATATTCTGACTTGCGAAAGTCCCCAAGATATTACCAGTTGACAGCAATAAATAAGGTTTTAGAAGCCTTGCTGAAAGGACAAAAGAAAGTTCTTCTGACAATGGCAACTGGTACCGGCAAAACTTATGTGGCTTCCCAAATCGTTTACAAACTCTGGAAAACAGGTTATCTGAAAAAGGTTTTATACCTTACTGACAGGGCTGAAGTTTTGCGAGACCAGGCCTACAATGAATTTAAGGTTCTGGGTGATGCCCGGGATAAAATAATTGAGGGCAAAACGCCAAGAGTTCGGGATATTTATTTTGCAACCTATCAGACTCTATTTGCAGGAGATGAAAATAAACGTCTTTATCAGGAATACCCGGCAGATTTTTTTGAGATGGTAATCATAGATGAGTGTCACCGTTCCGGATGGGGCAGATGGAATGAAATTCTGAAGTATTTCAATAGTGCTATTCATCTCGGCATGACCGCAACTCCGAAACGTGATGACAATATTGATACTTATGCATATTTTGGCGACCCTGTTTACAAATACGAAATTACACAGGGAATAGAAGACGGATATCTGGCAAATTATCTGGTTCAGCGTATTTATACAAATATTGATAAATCCGGCGGCATCTCCATTAAAGAAGCGTCTTTGCAGGGAGCTGAAATCTATTATCCCGTAGGAACTCCTGAAGAAACGTTTAAAGACTACTATTCTGCTGCAAGTTTTGAAAAAGAGATTTCCATACCTGACCGTACAAAGGCAATCTGTAGAAATTTAGCCGGTTTATTAGAAAAATATGGACCAAAGGACAAGACCATTGTTTATTGTGTCAGTACAGACCATGCAGAGGATGTTAAAAGAGAACTTCAAAATCACTTCTCTCATTTTGGCTCAAATTATGCTGTTAGAATTGTCGCCGAAGATAAGGTAGATAAGAAGCAGTTGGAGATTTTCAAAGATTCTGAAAAAACAATGCCTGTACTTGCTACCACAGTTGACCTGTTAACTACCGGAGTTGATATTCCCAGCGTTAAAAATATCGTTTTTATGAGAACACTTTCTTCCGTTGTCCTTTTTAACCAGATTATAGGCAGAGGTACAAGAATTGACGAAGCGAGCGGAAAATATTTTTTCAGAATTATAGACTATACAGGTGCCACCAAATTATTTGATAAACTTTTACCTAAAGAAAATGGCGGGCCTCCCATAGGCACAGGACCCTTTGATTATTTTCTTAAAGCACAGGTTCTGGATGAAGAAACGGGTCTGCCTGTAGAAAATGCTCAGATTATTGTCATACGAAGGCCCAATGAACAAATCCTGAAAAAGACAGATAAAGAAGGTATGGTCTTTTTTGACAGGTTACCAAGAAGACCTGTAAAAATCATAGCATCTGCCACTGGCTATATAAGAAAGGAGATTAAAGAACAACCATCGGATAAACCGGAAGAAATATTGACCATTATCCTGAAGAAAGACGGAAAAAAGAAAGAGCCAATAATTATTGATAAAGTTCCTGTCCATATAGAAACTGAAGAGGAAATATTGATAGAAGTTAGCGGCAAATTGCTTGAAAAAGCGGAATATATTAGATATTCCAGACAGGGAATAAAAGAAAAGGTGGTAAATCTTGAAGATTTAAGAAAAATATGGGTGAATGATGAAAGAAGAGCAGCCTTTTTACAGGGGCTATCCCTCAAGGGGATTTCTCCTTCAGTTATATCTTCTGTTGCCTTAAAGCGAAGCGATATAGACGGTTTTGATGTTCTTGCCAATGTGGCTTTTGATGCTCCTATTATCAGCCGAGATGAAAGAGCCAGGAGATTAATTGAACTTAAACAGAGATTTATCCTTTCGTTTTCCGAAAATGCTCAGGAAATAATTTTAGACCTGATTGACCAGTATCGCATCGGAGGAATAGGAGAGTTACAACCAGAAGTTTTAACAATCCCGAGGTTCGCCCGGAAATATGGAGGTTTGAAGACTGTCATCTATAAATTAAAACAAGAGAGTCTTACTCCTATTTTCAATAGATTGAAAGAAAACATATATTCTGAAGCAACCTATGAATAGACAAAATCTTTCCAACAAAATAAAAACAGCCTGCGATATAATGCGGCAAAAGGGCAAACTGATTCCACTTCAGTATGTTGAACAACTATCCTGGCTTTTATTCCTTAAATTGTTTGATGAACATGAAAAACAGAAAAAAATATTACAGACTGATTACAGACCTGTCTTTAAACAAGAATACCGCTGGTCTAACTGGGCAGGAAAATTAACAGGAAATGAACTTTTAAGTTTCATTGACCAGAAGTTGATACCTTATCTTGCTGATTTGTCAGGTACTCCGCAGAAAGAAAAAATCAAGGCCATATTTCAGGAAGTAAGAAACTACATTAAATCCGGTTACGCCCTGGCAGAACTTGTTGAACTGCTTGATGAGATTGATTTTTCCGAACCCGAAGATACTAATATTTTATCTTTGGTTTACGAAGACTTATTGATGGTAACAGCCGGTCAGAAAGGAGGTGGAGCGGGAGAATTTTACACGCCGAGACCGGTAATCAGGTTTCTCATAAAAATCATCCAGCCTGAAATTGGTCAAAAAATTCTTGACCCATTTTGCGGTTCTGCCGGGTTCCTCGTTGAAACTTTTAAACATCTTAATGAAAAAGCAAAAACACTAAAAGAACATAAAATTCTACAGGAGCAAAGTTTTTATGGACAGGAGGCAAAACCTTTCCCTTATCTGATATCTATAATGAATTTAATGCTGCACGGTATTGAATCGCCAAATATTCATTTAATCAATACATTTGAAGAAGACATCCGGTCAATCCCTAACGATAAAAAATATGAAGTAATTCTTACCAATCCTCCCTTTGGCGGTGAGGAAGAAAAAAGACTGCTTTCCAGTTTTCCCTTTAAAACCTCAGATACGGAATTAGCAGGTCTTTATTACTGTACGCGAAAACTAAAACCCAGAGGCAGATGCGGTATAGTCCAGCCGGAAGGAATTCTGTTCAGGACCTCCGGGGCATATCTTCAGGTTAAAAAGGAACTACTTGAAAATTGCAATTTGCACACGATTATCTCTCTGCCGCCAGGTATTTTTGCCTGTGTTTCTCCCAAAGGCGGCGTGGGTCCGAAAACGAACCTTCTGTTTTTTGAAAAAGGCAGTCCAACAGAAGAAATCTGGTACTACGAACTGATACCACCCGATGGCAAGAACTATACACGCAATAATCCAATAAAGGATGAGGATTTAATAGATGCTTACGAGAAATGGCGGAAAAGGGAAATCTCAGAAAATTCCTGGCTCGTAAAAATTGAAGACATAGTCAAACGTGATTATGACTTGTCTGCAAAAAATCCAAATAAGGCAAAAGACATAGTTTTCCGAAAACCTGAAGAGATATTAAAGAATGTTTTGCAAAAAGAGGAAGAAATTAAAAAATTTTTAGATGATTTGAAGCAAACCGTATCAAAAAACGAAGGCTCAGGTTTCTGAATCATCAGCGATAGTCAGATACTGACATCTACGATTCATACCTAAGCATATTTAATCTTACCCCTATCTTAAATTTTTGCCAAGAATTTTGAAAAAATCGGTATGAAGGGT
>CAYORP010000171.1:0-8285 GCA_964406415.1 uncultured bacterium | reverse complement strand
TCTTATTATGCATGGAGGAGACCTTCCTATGTACTGGAGGTATAACTTCATATATTACGGTGGATACGATAAGTATGTGGAACAGGCATTCTCAATACTGGATACCCTTGCTGCCTGGGGAGGCAGGGATACAAGAATACCCGTAAATATAGCGGTTCTTAAGTCCAGGGCCTCAGAAGACTGGTGGCAGATAAGAAACAGATATAACCCTCAGGGAAACCCGATGGAGCAGACAAGGGGTTTTGTATATGAAAAGTGGTTGATGGAACTTCTTCTCTCCGGAGGATATCCATTTGATATGTTTTATCTTGACTGCCCCCAGGACCTTGAAGGGAAACTGGAAGACTACCCTCTGGTTGTCCTGCCTTTTCCTTACAGCATAAGCCAGAGGTCTTTTAAGATTATTGAAAAAGCAATCTCTGAGGGTACAAAGGTTCTCATCCTTGACAGGAAGGGAGAGGCCGACGAATGGGGCAACCTCAGGGAAAAACCGGTTTTTGAGGACCTGATAGCAGAAGGCAGGGTGGAATTTGTAAAGGATGATATCCCTTCTGTCGGGCACTACAATGATTTCTTAAACACTATGAGAAAAAAGATTGATGGTCTTCTGGGAAATAAAAAGCCCTTTTATTTTAACTCATACGGACAGGATGTGGAATTTACCTGCCGTGAAAAAAATGAGAAAGAGGTGTTTTTATGCTTCATCAACTGGGAAGACAGACAGGTGGAGGTGGATGCAGGGATAACCCTGTTGTCAACAGATGTAAAATACGAAGTTCTGCAGAGGGACCTCAATGAGGTTAGAAAGATAAATATTAAAGGAAAAGGGATAGTTTCAGCCGAACAACTTGGAAGGTTTCGCATTGCACTGGATAAATTTGAAATAAAGATACTCTATATAAAGCCATTAAAACAATAAAAATGGAAAACATAAAAACCACGGACCAGGGAAGAAGGCATCAGAGAGAATTACTGGTCAACGGTCATTCTGTGAGCAGGTTGGTGGTTATTGACACTAACATCAGGATTAACTCTGCGAGGATAAGGATGGGGGGCATTGGAGGGGTGCAGACTGATAAAGAGCACAGAATGAAAGGTTATTGCAGGGTACTGATGGAGGATTCCATCAGATATATGAAGGAAGAGGGATATGATGTCTCTATGTTGTTTGGAATACCCGGATTCTACCGCAGGTTCGGTTATGCTCCATGGATGCCGGAGTACAGGACGACCATAGCCACGAGAGTGGCAGAAAAAGCCGAGGTTTCCCCGTCTGTCAGGGGATACAGGGTAAGGGAAACAAGGGAAGAAGATATGGCAGAGATTGTTGCCCTTTATAACAAAAACAACAGTTCAAGAAACTGTCCTGTCATAAGGGACAAAAAAGGATTCAAAAACTTTCCCAAGGGTTTAACATATGGGAGTAAGGCAGAATCCTTCCTGATTGAAGACAGGGGTAAAAGATTTACAGGGTATGCTGTCCTTGACAGGTCCGAAGAAGAGGTAAGCCTCATAGAAGTTGAATCTAAATCCGCCATATTTTTTCCAGTTATCCTGAGGCACCTGGCTGATATAGCAGTCAGGAGAAGATGCGGACAGGTCTCTCTGTTCTTGCCATTGGGACACCCCTTTGCTGAGTTCTGTAAAGGGTTTGATTCTGAGATGAATGTCCGTTATTTCAAAGACAGAGAGGGGATGATAAGGATAATAAACCAGTTTACCTTTTTGCAGAAGATGCAGGATGAACTGAGCAGACGGATTGCCTGTTACGGACTGAAGGGTTACTCGGGTCTGTTAAATATAAAAACCGATATGGAAACCACCTCCATCGGTATACACAACGGAAGGGTTGGCATCCAACCCGGTAAGAAAAGAGGAGATACTATCGTCCTCTCACATCCTGAACTTGCCCAGATGGTTACGGGATACAGAAGTGCCGGGTATATCCTCAGCCACTACAATGTAAACAAAAACAGGAAAATATGGCATCTGCTCAACATCCTCTTTCCCGCTAAAAACACCTATTTCTGGTTAGCCGACAGGTTCTGAGTGCAAAAAGAAAAGTGCAGTATTCGTACCCTGCACGGGGAGGAAAATGTATAAGAAAGCCTTTTCAAAATCCCTTTCAGTTTCAGCAGCAATTATTCTTTTTTCCGTATTAAACCTTTACAGCCAGAACCTTTTGAAAAACGCAGGTTTTGAAATGCTGGACAGAGAAGGAGTGCCTGCTTCCTGGGACAGGGAGTACAACCCCGAACTGAGCGGGCCTTTCTATGTTACAGACGATGCCTTTGAGGGTAAAAACGCAGTTTTGCTTATGACTGAAGAGTGGGTTCTGGACAGACCCCAGTTTATAATTCAGGATGCAAAATTGCCTGCCAGAACAAAGTTTTTAAGACTGTCCGCACAGGCAAAGGGACAGGGTCTCATCAGGTTGTGTATCCAGTTCAGGAAAGGAAAAGGTCCCCTGAAAACAGAAACCATAAAAGAATATTTCGGCGAATATGTTGTCCCTGTGGAAAAGGAAGGTTATTTTGGCCTCCACTCCAACTATCAGGAGTATGAGGTTTATGCTCAGGTGCCTGAGGGCGCAGATGGTGTCAGGGTCAGGATAGGCAATACCATAGGGCCTTTTAATACTGCCAACGTCTGGGGCAGTGCCTGGGTTGACAGTCTTTCCCTTACTGCGGCAAAAGAGATGAAGCCACCTGTAACAGAACCTTCCCATCCCATAGAACAGAAGGTGATAGTACCTTCCGGCTGTGTGGATATAGCCGGCTATGCAAGAATATTTACCAACCCACCGTCTTTCAATACCAGAGCGCTGATTGACGGGAAAACCCTCTCTCCTGGGGTCAGGTTGACGCGACTTTTCAGGTTTATCGGAGGTACGGAGAGGTACCCTTCCTACACATTTTCTTACAAACAGCCTGTCCCTGTTGCCCGGGTATGCATACACCTTACCGGCGGAGCAGGAACCTTTGTTATACGCGGTGATGTGGAAGGCAAGGAGAATTTCACAGAGTTGATTGCCAAGGTTGAAGGTGTGAAGGGGGTAAAGGACTGGGTAATAATAGACACAGGAGATAAACCTCTGTATTCACTGCGTATAGAGGGGATTGAAGGAAGCCTGCGGGGCTACAGGAGTTCTTTTACCTTTATTGACGAGGTTAAAATCTTTGCCAGCAAGGAAAAGGTCAGCCCTTTACTATCTGATTTGCAGAAGAAGGCAGTTTTCAAGGGTCCATGTTATCCTCGTGCAGGTATCCCTTATGTTGCGCTGGAACGCGTGGATTTCAAACTCCCTCCAGCAGAAAGGAAGAAAGAGTTCGGGAAGATGCTTACCACCGACCTGTGGATGTTCGGTATCAACCTGAAAAAAGATACCAGTGTCATTGATTACAGTAAAAGTGAATCCTTCCGCAAGGTTGTACAGGCATGCAGACTGGTGGGGTTTAACTCGGTGATGATTTTCCTGGAAGAGTCCTGGAAGAATCTGGTTCCCTGGCCCAGCAAGGTGGCAAACGGAACCGACGAGAATATCCTGAAGGCGTTGTGCGATGCCCTGCATAAAGAAGGGCTGAAGGTTTACGTTATGCCTTCAAGTGCGCTGTCACCTCCTTTTGCCGGCGGCTCACTTTTCATTTATCCCAAGGAGGAAAGCAGCCGTTATCCACAGATGAAGCAGTTCCCCGGTATTGTGCATGGGAAACATTACAGGGACAACTGGCTGGCCTTACTTGATGAGGCTATGGCTTCAGGAGCGGATGGGGTCTCCTTGTGTCCTGACGAGAACTACTACAAGGGACACTTTATGGAGACATTACCGCGTGATGACGAGGGAAGGAAACTCTACCAGCAAAGATTTGGATATCCGCTTCCGTTTCATGAAGAAGACAGTCTGAAATTCAGGCAGTGGATTTTAATGAGGCATCAGGGTATATGCGGTCTCTATCAGTACTGGGCAGAAAAATTGAAGGGGAAATATCCGGGTGTGCACCTCACCTCCAGGTTTATGGTTCCTGTATCCGGCTATTCAAACATAACAGAAACCGGAATCCCTCTTGACATACTGGGGGAGACCGGTGCCCTCAATGAGTTAAGCAGTGACTATCTGGGTCCTTACGGAATCCAGATGATGGCAGCAGCCAACGGATGGAGGAAAGGAGGGATGTGTTTTGATGCCTGTATGTGGGGTCCGCTGCAGGGGGCGGACAGGAAAACCGATATGGAGATTATGGGAGAGGTTATGTGGTCTGTTATGTATGGACTGGGGGCTATTGACGTATACAGGGAAAATTATCTATGGGAACAGGGAACACTACCCGGATTTATCAGGTCTTTTGGAGTTTTAAGTGACCTGGAAAGACTGGGTGTGAAGGATGCCCGTCCGCCGGCGAAGATTGCACTGCTTTCTTCGCGAACCAGTATAGACTGGTGGCAGATAAAAGCCTGGTGGGGTGAACACCAGGATTTGCATTGGGACAGAGGAGTTGAGGGTACAAGGGGCTGGTTTGCGGACAGTACTGTATACAATATCCTGCAACAAAATGGCATCCCCTTTGACTGGTTCTTCCTTGATAATGACCAGCATCTTGATAAACTGGATAACTATAAACTCCTGATAATCCCCTTTGCCCATTCAATCAGCAAGGAGGCCATTGAGAAGATAAAAGAGGCCGCGGATAAAGGTACCCGGATAATCCTCTTTGACGGGAAGGCAGGCTCTGCTGACCGTTGGGGAGAACCTTATGCAGAGCCGGCATTAAAGGAACTACTTGACTCAGAAAAAGCGGTTCTGTTTGAAGAAGATATCCTGGCAGATGGGGCAACCGACATTTTTGCCGGGAAGGTAGCAAAAACAATCCAGGATATTCTGGGTGAGAACATACCTCTAAAACTGGAGACCTACGGAAGATGGATTGATGCAACCCTTCTTGAGAAAAATCCGGAAGAATATTTTTTGTTCCTCCTCAACTGGGAAAAAGCCGGGCTTACCAGAGTAGATGTGGGGCTCAGTTTGCCGGAGGGCAACTATGAGGTTATGGCAAGGGATGCTGATTTCTGGTATAAGGCCTCCATAAATGGGAAAACAACCCTTTCCCGCCAGGATATGAACAATTTCAGGGTATGGATGGTTCCCGAAACTGTATATGTCTTCTACATACGGGGAAAGCAGTAGATATGGGTATCGTAAAAAGGAAAAACGGCTGGGAGATAAAAGCAGGAGGTTTGGAACTCTGCCTTGACGGGAAAACAGGGGTTATAAGCAGTCTCAGTATTAGCGGCAAATCTGTATGGAACTGGGAAGGATTTCCCGGAGGCGCACTGGTTCGGGACGACCGTCTGAAAAGGACCTTTTCATACAGGGACATTAAAAAAGCCCTGTTTCGTTCCGGTGACGGATGCCTTACCGTAATGAAGGAATTCCATGGCGCCCCCTGGATTCTGGAAGAAAGATACGCAGCAGAAAACAATAGTTTGAGATGGGAAGCATCTTTATCTCTTGAAACAGGCACATTCCGTTCCTGCGGTATCTTTTTGCGTCTCCCCCTGCCGATTCCAATCTTCCCGCTTTCTGTCTGGGGCGCAACCGAAAAGATGCCCACAAAGATACACAGGCATTCTGAACTGGTTCTTGAGTACGGTGATATCAACAGCGGTATCTCTCTGCCCGCAGTCTCCCTGTACAGTGAAAAAGAAAATGCCGGGTTGATAATGGCAATGCCTTTTGATTTTCCTGTTCCCCTTCTGCGGTTTCGTACCTCTTACCGAGAAGAATACCTTCAGGCTGAGTTTGACTGGCTGGCTTTACAGGGGGGAAAGCCTGCCAGAACTGCACTGCTCTTAAAAGATACTCCCGGACACTGGCGTCCCGGGCTCGGGTGGCTGAGAGAAAGATTTCCAGAGTATTTTGTTCCGCGCAGCCGGTTAATCCACAAACTCTGGGGCGGTACCATGGGAGAGCGTCCGCGTATCGTTACCACGGAAACGGCAAAAATGATGGCACGGCTGGGGCTGAAATGGTTCAATGTCCATGAGCATTTTCCCGGGTATGGCAACTATCACCCTGAGGGGATGAAACAGTGGTACAACAGGGACTATGAGTTTGCCAGTGACCCGCCTGTTACCGAGAAGATTGTTCATACCTGCATCAAGAATCTCCATAATGTGGGTGCGGCGGCCATGCCGTATATACAGGTGACAGGTGACGGTGATACGAAGACAGTGGCAAAGCAGTTTCCTGAGTCGCAGATGCGCGACAGGAGAGGCAGACCTTTCAGTTCCTGGGTACATACCATTATGATGAACGGTGATATCTCCCTGCCGTTCGGCAAGGATATTACCCGTCAGATAAAGGGCTTACTCAGTCGTTACCCTGAGTGTGACGGTGTATGGTTTGACCAGGCCTGTTACAACTTTATGGATACCGCTCACAGTGATGGTATATCCGCGTATGAAAACCGGCCTGTATATATGGGCGGATTTAACTACCGGCCGCACCTGGAACTTCTGTCACAGTTGCTTCATCCTGAAAAAGCCATTATTTCCAACGGGCCTTTCGGTATCGGTATTATGCCATACATTGATGGTGTTTACGCAGAGGGGCATATACACTTCTGTGAAAAGTACCAGTACTACTGTCTGGACAAGCCGATGTTTTTTTACTGGCCTACCAAAACCTTGAGGGATATAGAGTTTATGTTTCAGAACTGCCTGTTATACGGCGCAGGCTACTTCTGCAGTCCGACACGTGAAAAAAAGCGGATAGAGATATATGACAGGTACATTCCTCTGTTGAGTAAATTATACCGGCGTCAGTGGGTCTTTGACCCTGACCCGGTTCAGGTTCCTGACTACTGGCAGTATGGAATATACCGTGGAGAGAAGGGGACGCTTCTGGTTCCTCTGGTTAATACGCTGGTCGGTACAGGAAGTACAAACGGCAGTGGAGAAGTAAAAGTGGCAACTGCGGAGACACAGGAGGTAAAAAAAGTGCTGATTCATCGGCCGGGGGAGATGTCTAAAAAAGTTCCTTTCCGCAGGGAGAATGCCGGCATTATTTTTCCCGTACCGCAGGATGCCGGAGCGGTGCTGGCAGAACTGATATTGGAAAAAAGCAATATAAAGTAAAAACACGGGGGAGAAAAAATGAACTTAAGAATAATGGTTCGGTTATTTCTTATGCTGACGCTACCTGTTATGCTTAATGGAGAAAATTTGTTGCCCCTGAAAAATTCAGGCTTTGAAGAGATTGAGCAGAAAGACTCCTGGTACGGCGCATGGCAGTATGCCAATTATTACAACAAGGCCGTACAGCCGCCGGAACTGGTAACGGATGCAAGCGAAGGGGAATATGGACTTTTTATGAGGATAGGGTTCATCCGTCAGTCCGTAGAGGTTGCACCTGAATACACAGGCAAGCCTCTGACAGTCTCCTGCGACGCAAAAGGAACAGGACTATTTCATATACGTATACAATTCAGGGATGAGCAAACAAAAGCGATAGAGACAATCGGGGAAAAGTTTATTCTGACCGGGGAGTACCTGCCTTACTCCTTCACTATCAAGGAAATCCCGCAAAAGACAAAAACAATTGAGATACTGACAGGTTCTATGGATGAATTGATGCTGGGAGTTATGGATAACCTTTCTCTGACAGCAGAAGCGGTAACGGGAAAAAAACCGGCTGTTCTGCCTGAAACGTCAATCCCTGAAAAAGTGAACCTGATAAATATCGCCCCTTTCGCAAGGATACGGACAATGCCCTACGGAACACTGGCCTGGCGACTAATTGACGGCAGGCCCGGGACAGGGGTGATGCTGGAAAAATCACCTTTTATACGGAGTGAAACCTACGAGTTTATCTATGATGAACCGCAGGATATGGCACAGATAAGATGGACATGGCCATCGGCAAGGTTTATTCTCCGTGCCGATACGGATGGAGACGGCAGTTACGACAGGATACTGTTTTATGAGAGAGAAGGGAAAGAGACAAGCCACTGGCAGTTCAAGGAATGGCAGTGGGAGGAAAAAACATTCTGGCCTCCGTTAAAGGCATACGGCATAGAACTGACAAACATTGCAGTTAGAAACAGGGCGGTCTTTGAGTTCCAGATACTCGTTCCTGAAAAGAGCAGCAAATTCAGGCCTGCCCATGGAAAAGAGAAAAATCTGCCTGTCCTTACAGATGGACAGGATGTGCAGGTACCGGTACCGCCGGTTGACAGGCAGTATCTCAAGGGCATATTTGTTGAAGGATGGATGTTTAATATGCATAC
>CAYORP010000170.1:0-4062 GCA_964406415.1 uncultured bacterium | reverse complement strand
GGGCCGCTGCATGCCGTGCATCAGAGCGGGGTAGAAAAGCCCCTCCGGCAGGCTCTTCGGGGATTTGCGGCCCGAACGGAAGCTGAAAGAAGGAATGGATAGTTACGCCCCCGGCATTGATTGCTGCCACACCTGTAGGCGCTACAACAATATGGCGTTTATGGGTGATGTTTTTCAGATTGCGCAAAAAGGTGGTTTTCCCGGTTCCTGCCTTACCGGTTAAAAACACATGCTTGCCGGTATAACAGATAAAATCGGCGGCTAACCTGAACTGTGCATTCGATTGTAAGGCCATATGGCGAAATTAGAATTTTCTGTGTAAAAATAAAAACTATTATACAACAAGGAACAAAAAGGTCAAAAAGGATAAGATAGAACTGAGTAAATATTGTCCATCCTGTAATAAACATACACTTCATAAAGAAGGGAAATCTTAATAAATCATAATTTTTTCAAAAGACTTGTTTTTAAAATTTTTTATGGTATAATAAACACTTTTGACCTCTGGATGTTTTTGTTTAGATAGGCCTGTAGCTCTAACTGGCAGAGCAACGGACTCCAAATTCGTGGGTTGGGGGTTCGAATCCCTCCAGGCCTGCATAACAGAGAGAAGAGAATGCAGGTTGGAATTTTTTAATATTGTAACATGACAAGTTGACTGGGATTCGAAGGGAGCCCGTTTATGAATTGCGATGAGTAAGAGTAACGAATGGGCGGGTGGCCGACCGAAGCACAGTGTGCGGAGGCGCCGAATCCCTCCAGGCCTGCATACAGGAATTAGAAAAGAGGAGATATTTTTTTAAACGGCGTTTAAATACAATAATGAAAAAGAAAATATTAAATTTTTTACACGAAGTCAGAACAGAGTTGGAAAAGGTTTCATGGCCAGAAAAAAGGGTCTTGAAGATAACAACAGGAGTTATAGTCCTTTTTATGATATTATTTGCACTTTACATAGGTTTAGTAGATATTATTTTTTCAAAAGGCATAAGAATTTTTTTGAGGTGAGCAATGAGTAAATGGTACATTCTACATGTCAGAACGGGTCAGGAAGATAAAATAAAAAAGATGTTGCTGAACCAGGAAGAGGGTACTGAAAATCTAATTAAACAGGTGGTTATCCCCAAAGAAGAGGTTTCTGAGATTTTGCAGGGTGAGAAAAAGATAAAAAGCAGAAGGTTCTGGCCTGGCTATATGCTGGTTGAAATAGATGATGAGGGGAACAATGAGGAAGTCTGGCATATGATAAGAAAGACTACCGGAGTCCTCGGTTTTCTCGGAGCAGGTAAAAATCCCGTTCCTTTGTCTGAGGAAGAGACGGAAAGGATATTGAACGAGGTTGAGGAGAGAAAAAGCAAGCCTACTCCCAAGATTGAGTTTAGCGTTGGGGATAAGGTTGAGATTACAGACGGCCCATTTGTTAATTTCTCAGGAGTTGTAGAAGAAGTCCATCAGGATAGAGAGAGACTAAAGGTCAGTGTTTCCATCTTTGGAAGAGCTACACCGGTGGAGTTGAGTTACTGGCAGGTGGAAAAAATATAAAGGAGTTGTGGAATATGGTTGAAAAAAAGGTTAAGGCAATTGTAAAACTTCAGATTCCTGCAGGGCAGGCGAATCCGGCACCGCCGGTTGGGCCTGCTCTGGGACAGCATGGAGTAAACATAATGGATTTTTGCAAGTCCTTCAATGCAGAAACTAAAGGGAAAGAGGGCTCCACAATCCCCGTCATTCTTACTGTTTATGAAGATAGAAGTTTTAAGTATATAGTTAAGACTCCCCTAACCTCTGAGTTAATAAAGAAGTCTATAAACATTGTGAAAGGTTCTGGTGTACCGAACAGAGAAAAAGTTGGCACGATTACCAGAAAGCAGTTGGAAGAAATAGCCAAGATTAAAATGCCTGATATGAACACAAAAAACTTAGACCAAATAATGAAGGTTGTAGAAGGAACTGCAAGAAGTATGGGGGTTGAAGTTGTTGATTAATCAGAGGGTGCAGATGCTGCATCTCTGTAGCAGTATTTGCTACAGAAAAGCAAAGGGTTAACACTATGAAAAAGTCAGGTAAAAAGTATAGAGCGCTGTTGGAAGGAAATGGAGAGGAGGGGAACAGATTTTACACTGTTGATGATGCAGTTGATAAATTAAAACCATTCCACAGAAGTAAGTTTGATGAAACGGTTGAATTGTCAATACACCTGGGTGTTGATTTGAAAAAACTGCAGCAACCGGTGAGAAATTCTGTCGTTCTTCCCAATGGTGTGGGTAAACCCGTGAGAATTCTTGTTTTTGCGGCGGGTGAAGATGTTGAGAGGGCAAATAAATCAGGGGCGGATTACGTAGGAGGACAGGAACTGGCCGAAAAGATAAAAAGTGGTTTTCTTGATTTTGACAATGTGGTGGCAACTCCTGATATGATGAAAGTAGTTTCGCCTCTGGGGAAGATACTGGGACCTCGGGGACTTATGCCAAATCCAAAAAGCGGTACGGTTACCAGAGATGTAGAGAATATAATTTCGGAACTTAAAAAGGGACGTATAGATTTTAAAATGGATAAAGACGGTAATTTGCATATACCTGTGGGGAAGGTTTCTTTTGACAGAGAGAAACTGATTGAAAATATAAATACTGCTTTAGACTCGGTCATGGTGGTAAAACCTGCTTCTTTAAAGGGTAATTATATCCGTTCAGCGTCGTTGTCCTTAACAATGTCACCTTCTATAAAACTTGACTGCAATAAAGTATTTCAAAAATTTGCAGTTGACTGATACAGGAAGGAGCTATATCAATGAAAAAATTGACAAAGAAAAGGAAAGAAGAATTTGTTGAGATGTTGACAGATGAAATAAAAGGGAACAATATAAATCTCCTGGTGAGTTTTTCAGGACTTTCCGTTCCGGAAATGCAACAATTGAGAGATAGATTGAGAGAATCCGGGTGCAGAATGATGGTTGTCAAAAACACCCTGTTGGAAAAAGCATATAAAAACATGAGTTATGATGAAATGTGCAAGGGGATTACAGGGCCGATATTCGTTATATGGAGCAAAGATTCGGATGAAATAGGGGTTGTCAAAAATCTTTTTAATTTTAAAAAAGATGCAGGGAAAATTGATATCAGAGCAGGTATGGTGGGTAAAAGATTCTTTTCATCAGAAGAACTTGAAGTTTTGGGAAAATTGCCGGTAAGGAAAGAACTTGAAGCAAAAGTTGTATGGAGTTTGAAGGTATCCTTTTTAAGGATAACAGGCGCATTGAGATATCCTGTGACAAGACTAATTCAGGATTTTAAACAGATAGCAGAAATTAAAAAGTGAAGAGCAAGATAAATCAAAGCCCCTTCTTACTGCTTGTCATTGCGACCACGAGCGAAGCGTGGCGGGAAGTAATCCGACAAAAAGCGTCGGTTCGGGGTAAAGGAGAAATGAAAAATGGTAAAAGGAGAAAAGAACATGTTAGATGAAATTATAGAAAAGATTGAAAATCTTTCTGCCATTGAGTTGTCAGAACTGGCAAAAAAACTGGAAGAAAAATTTGGGGTGCAGGGAATGATGGCTCCTGTCGGTGTAATGAATACGGGTGCTGCTCAGGCTTCCGGTGGGGAAGAACAGAAGAAAGAAGAGAAAACAACCTTTGATGTAATATTGAAAAATTTCGGGTCTAATAAAATTCAGGCGATAAAGGAAGTAAGAGCAATGACAAATCTCGGTCTGAAGGAAGCAAAGGAACTTATAGAATCTCTTCCTAAGATGATTAAGGAAAAGGTAAGCAAAGAGGAAGCTGACGAAGCCAAAAATAAGATGACTGCTATAGGTGCAGAGGTAGAGATTAAGTGATACATCAGTCAGATAATCCATCTGATAACTTTAAACAGTCTTTGGCGGACCTAATAAGGAATTTTAAACCAGAACAATTAGGTTTTAAAATTGAAGTTCAGGGGTTTTAATCTGTTTGAAGTTTTGGATTTAATACAGACGCAATAAATTAATTGGCAACCTGTAAGGGGTATTATGGAGCGAAACAAGGAACGAAGCAGTCCGAATACTTGCTCGTATTCGGATAAT
>CAYORP010000169.1:0-4674 GCA_964406415.1 uncultured bacterium | reverse complement strand
AAACTTGCTCTTGATTGGAGGGAGGGCAAAAGATGAAAAAAGACTTCGAGAGATTGCAAGGGAGGAAGGAATAGATGAAGAGGAAGTGTTGAAGGAATTTAGGGAAATGATGGAGCCGCTTGAAGTGGGAGAAAAAATAGGAGGGATAATGTCAAACATGAAAGAAATAGAAAAGGCTTTAGATTTCTATAATATGGAGTATCGCAATCCAAAGCTTCGAAAATTGACACTCAGTGTTCTATATTCGCTTCACCCAGATAGATCCGAGACTTCCAGTAGTGATTTAAAATGGCCTGCTGATAAATGGCCAGATGTGGATAAACCAGGTGTCTATTTAGTGCTTGACCAGGAGAAGAAAGTTTTGTATGTCGGAAAAGCGTCCTTGGGTAGAACCATTGGGAGCAGACTTCTTACTCACTTTCAATATGCTAAGGATGGTTCTAAGAGCTGTGTCCCTGTTGGCGCATGGTCACGCCCGCCGTCTTACGTTATCACTATTGGAGTTGATAAGGCGTTCGAAGCTCCATCTCTCGAGGAATATCTCATCAAAACACTTAGGCCCTCAGATAATGCACTGGGCATAACCAAGTGTGATTCTTTGGGTAAGTAATAAACAGACCGTTCGGGACTTTTACACCTATACGAACGGAGCGCTTTGTTTGATTACATGCTCCTCTACAACTGATATTTATCAGAAAACCGCAGAAGAATTCCCTTAAGACGGTTATCCAGTAGTTTTGTTGCTCTGTCTGCAATCTTCTTCGGAATACTTCCGTAATAGGCATGAGCGATTCCGCCGGTGATGCAAGCAAGGGTGTCGGCGTCTCCGCCCAGTGAAACGGCATTTCTTATAGCATCTTCAAAAGATGTCGATTCCAAAAAGGCAATAATCGCTTCCGGCACTGTTCCCTGGCAGGAAATATCATAACGGTAAACAGGCCGTATATCTTCTATCTTTCGGTCCATGTCATATCCAAAAAGTTCTACAACCTTCTTTTTGATAGTCTCCTTATTCTCTTTTTTTCTTGCAAGGAATACCGCTACGGCTGTTGCCTGAGCGCCTTTTATCCCTTCCGGGTGGTTATGGGTTATCTCGGCAGTCTTCTTTGCCTCTTCCATTACTTCTTCTATGCTATCAAAGGCAAATCCGACGGCGCTTACCCTCATTGCGGCCCCGTTACCCCAGCTGTTATAGGGCATGAGGTTGTCAGAAAACAGCCAGTTATAAAAAGACCCTCCGTACCCGCAGTCCGGATATAATTTTCCTATTTTCCGGATGCTGTCTATATACGGGCATCCTTTCAATATAGCGTCTGCAACGGCTATTGTAAGAACAGAATCATCTGTAAACTCGCTTCCGTCAAAAAATAACGGGAAATCCTTTGTCTTTATCCCCGAATATTCATGCACAGACCCTATTATATCCCCTGCTATCGCACCGAGCATTTTATCTCTTCTCCTGTCAAAACTTAGGCCAGCGGTATATCCTGCTCGAAACCTTCCTGCCCAAAAACTTATTCTTTGCCCTGCGGGCCACTCTTTTGGGATTGCCGCTGGCTATCTTTTCTATATCGTTGGCCGTTCTTGCCAACTGATACAAGAAACTCACGAATTTCGCCATGATTCCTCCTCAAAGATTTTTTATTCTTCCTGTGGTTCTTTCCTCTGGCTTAATGTAAGACGGACAGTTATATCCGTCCGGAGTTTTTCTGCCAGTTCCGGAGGTAATTCCTTCTTTCTGTAGGCGGCGTTTATTGTGGAATAGCTCAATTGCGAAAATTTTTCATAAAGCCCCTTATCTTTGAGCATCTTTATAAAAGATTCCCTGTCCTCAGGCATCAAAATCTTTTCTTCCTCTTTTACGGATACTTTATCCGCGGTCCCGAAGACATTGTCAACACCTTTTTGTCTGGCAAATTCAATCAACGCCTGTCGGAGTTCTTCTTTTTTCTTATCGAGTTCCGCAATAGCGTTTGTTACATGGGAATATTCGTCAACCATTTTGAGCCCATCGTCCCTTTTATATTCCTGCAGAGGCTTTTCTTCCAGTTGTGCGAGATGGCTGAAAGAAGGGCATATTTTCTGATAGACACAGTAGTTGCATAATCCGCTGGTAATACGGGGGAAGTTATCCTGCTCTGTTGCCTCCTGAATTCCCTGTATTTTTGCCATTACATTCTTTTGAAGTCTATTCAGTTGCTCATCGGTTCTTTCGGATACTATCTCCTTGTTGAAAGCCAGCATATGCCATTTAAGGAATACCTTTTTGGCATCCTTGAACTTATCCCTCACCCATACGGAATACATTGCCAGCTGCCGGTCGCTATCGGCCGCTTCCTGCATCATCATCCTGCTGTTGGTCTTATAGTCGCATACATAATAGTTGTTCTCTTCGTCAAACCCCAGCTTATCAATCCGGATATTCCAGTAATTTCCGTCAGGAAGTAGCAGCATATCCTGAGTTTCCAGCCCTATGACAGTCATGTCGTCAAAAGGGCAGTATGAATCATGGTAGCCTGAGATAAATTTCTCTCCCATCTTTTTATAATTTTCTGGGTGGTATTCCTTTTTCACTATCAGGATATCCTCCGAATACTCTTTTTCCCACAGGTCCCGGTAAAATGCGAGCAGTTCCTCTTTGGAATTTATCTTCTGGTATTGAAGGTCCTTATAAAGTTTTTCCATCGTCCGGTGGACAAGGTCGCCCAGGAACATCTCTATTGTGGTGGGTATTTCCACTTCAACCCTGTCTATATACCGGAGCTTATACTGGTAGGGGCAGTTTTCGTAGGTTGAAAGCTTTGACTGCGAATAATTTGCCATTTTCCTTCCTTGTTTTTGTAAGAAAGCATGGGAATTATAGGGTTATTATAGCATATAAATCAATATGCCTCACCCCTGCCCGAAAGACACTTATCAGTATTTACTCTTGACAGTGGATACTATTAAGGGTATAATACAGGCAAATGGATAAAAAACAGCTCATCCACTCTGTCAGAAACAAAGAATATAATACCATCGACGAACTGGTTATCGAAGCGGCAAGGATTATCCCTCACATCGCCCAGGAGCAGAAAAGATACAAAGTCGCAGTATATCCGGATGAACGTACAATACGCTATTACATAAACGAAGGGCTTGTCGACAGACCCTCCCCCTCCAAGGACAATCCGTCAAGATTCACTTATAGGCACCTTCTGCAGATACTCGCCATAAAACACCTTCAGGCGCAGTACCTTCCCCTTAACAAGATAAAAGATATGCTGAAGGGCCTGGACATAGAGCAACTGGAAGAAATAATTACCGGCGGGCGGGAAGAGACTTCCGAATATGCAAGTTTCTCCTCGCCAATGAGAAGACGTGCGGCTTTGCAAAACATGATTCAGGAACCGCTTTCATTGTCATTCCAAAGGGAGATAAAAGAATACACACTTCCTTCCATAGAACCCGACATCCCGGAAGAATGGGTCAGGATTTCCGTTACCGACGACATAGAACTTAATGTCCGGAGCAATTCAATCCCTAAATCCTCCGTAGAAAAAAAAGAGTTTTTGGAACGGCTGACTGCAAAACTGCGGATATACCTTGAAAGCGAAAAAAACAAAGGGGGAACATAATCATGACAGAAAAAACGGCAGAAGTAGCAGTACAGGAATTTCTGAAGTCGTTAAAGACCGGAGAAAAACAGTATAAGGACGGGCTGACTATCTTCCCGCTCCACAGCGATATGAAATCAGACTATGACTATATCACCATGGATGAGGCACTGAAGGCAGAGGTCTTGAAAATAACGGAAATAGGCGGAGGCACTGTTCCTGAAATAAGAGTTTTGAACAAAGGGAAAAAGGATGTCTTTATCATGGACGGCGAGCAGCTTGTGGGCGCCAAACAGAACAGGATAGTGAACATAAGCCTGGTGGTCCCTGCGGAAAGCAAGATAAATATACCTGTATCCTGCGTGGAACAAGGCAGATGGCACCACACATCAACAGAGTTCTATGCAAGCGATAACATATCCTATGCAAACCTCCGAAAAAAACATAAGGCATCTGTTATGCACTCTATGGAAAAACAATCCGATTACCATGCAGACCAGGGAGAAGTATGGGAGGATATAGCATGCTTTATGTCAAAACGCAATGTATCTTCTCCTACAGCGGCTATGAGCGATATCTACGAAAAAGAGAAAAGCCAGATGGCTGACTATAAAGATATCTTCAAGCACGTTGAAGGACAAATAGGCGCTATCTTTGCCATAGACAAGACCATCTTCGGCATGGATGTCTTTGACAAGGAAGATACCTGCAAGAAACTTATGCCGAAAATCACCAACAGTTACGTAATGGAGATACTTGCGGGAAAAACAGAAAAACAGCCTGATTCCAAGGATGTAGAAGAATTCCTGAAAGCGGTGGCAGAATCACAGTTCACATCCCATAAGTCTCCGGGTACAGGCATGACCGTGAGTATAACAGGCAAAACAGCGGGCGGAACATCATTGGTAGCCAAAGACACAGTAGTCCATACCGCTGTCTTCAACAAGCCGGAACGGGAACATCAGAAAGAAAAGTCTGCCGAGGATGTAAACCTGAGCTATCTGAGCAACCCGTCAAGAAGGCGCAACTTCAACATCAGCGAGGATGAAAATTAATGACAGATACGAATCTTTCAGTG
>CAYORP010000168.1:0-3184 GCA_964406415.1 uncultured bacterium | reverse complement strand
AATTTATTCCTTCGGACGACAGTTTTTTTCTGCCGCTTTTTGCAGGGAATCGTGAAGATTCTGTTGTAAGATACCTTAAAAAATTCAACGTAATAGTTTCTTATACAGACGAGGCAGAACCATTTTCTCTCGAACTGAAAAGGTCTTTTACCGGCAGGATAATCTTTCTTCCCGTGAACCCCTCGGATGTCCGTGGGCATATTATTCAGTATCTCTTGAAACCTATCAGGCATATAGCATACCGCATCACCGAAGAGCCAAGGATAAAAATCCGTTTGCATAAAAAGCGAAAATATTTTGTCATACATCCGGGAAGTGGAAGCATCAAAAAAAACTGGGACAAAGAGAAGTTTCTGAAGGTGTACAGACTTCTTTCAGAAGAAAAAGATTGTTTTATTCTTCTCGGTTACGCAGAAGAACATATGAGAGACTTCTGGCAGAAGAACATTCCTGATGAAAGGATTATAAGTCTTCCGGATATGAATACCTTAATGGATTATATCAGAGAAACGGAGATTTACATCGGTAACGATTCAGGTATTTCTCATCTATTTGCTGCCTCGGGCGTCTTTTCCATTGTTATTTTTATAACCACCTCACCACTTGTATGGTCACCAAAGGGGGAAAATGTTAAAATACTCTGTAAGAGTCCGGATTGTGAACAAGAAAATATTTCTGCAGGAGAGGACGGTGCAGATAAAGAGTATATAAATTCAGTAACCGTTCAAGATGTTATGAGAGTTGTAAGTGAATATTATGGAAACAAACGTAAGGTTTAAAAGTTGCGGATATAATCTTTCGGGGGTCTTACACATTCCTGTCAAAGGGGAACTTCCCTATCCTGTGGTTGTTATGTTCCATGGTTTCACCGGAAACAAATCAGAGGGTCACTTTATTTTTACGAAAACAGCAAGATGCCTTTCGGATAAAGGGATAGCCGTTTTGAGGTTTGATTTTATGGGGTCGGGGGACAGCGAAGGCAGGTTTGAGGATATGACACTATATACTGAGATGAAAGATGGAGAAAGTGCGTTGAATTTTATTTTACAGGATAAAAGATTCAATAAAAACAGGGTTGGAATTCTCGGACTTTCTATGGGTGCGATAACCGCCTCTTTTATTGCATCTGAATATAGAACAAAGGCACTGATTTTGTGGTCTCCTCTGGCATACCCTAAACTGATTGAAAAAAAGATTCTAACTAAAAAACTCAAGAGCATCCTTCTTAAAAAAGGCAGGGTATATCCTCCCGGAATGGGGAACTATCTCGGCAAAATTTTTTTTGAATCCCTAAATGCTGTAAATCCTCTAAACTATGCAGGAAGTTACAAAAATAATACCCTTGTGATTCATACAAAAGATGATCCGACATTGCCGCTAAACCACTCGCTCGGTTATTTTGAGGCATTCCATAAAAATGCTCTTTTTCCGCGTCTCATTATACTTGATGAAGGGGGACATACGTTTTCTACGGAGTTTGCAGAGAAAACAGCAATTAAGGAAACCGCAGAATTTTTTATTGAAACCCTCTTTTAAACTTTACATGGATTACCTGTATCTGTTATAATAAAAAAGTTATGAGAATTTTTCAAAATACGCTTTTTGCTGAGGAAATAGCAAATAATCAATCGTTTATTAAGTCACACATTGATTTATCTTCACGTATTCCTCAGTGGATGCAAAAAGAGTTTATGGGTATCAGTATGTGGCAATTTATCTCTGCGTTCTTTTTTATTTTGCTTGGACTGGTTCTGAAAAAGATATCAGACTACATTTTCGAAAAAAGGATTATACCACTTTTTAAGAAAACACGGATTGAATTTGACGACCTTTTCTTTGAGGCTCTGAGTAAACCTTTAGGATTTTTAATACTGCTTGGAGGAATAGCCGGCGCAGCAGCGATATTACCTCTTCCAACAGAACCTGATATAAACGGATTTATATTCGGGACACTGAAGATTCTTGCCGCTTTTGATTTTCTGTGGTTTCTTTTCAGACTCGTGGATATAGCGGCAAAATATCTTGAGCGTCTTGCTGAACATACTGAATCAAAACTTGACGAACAGTTAGTTCCTCTCGTAAACAGAGCATTGAAAGTGACGATAGGAGCAATAACTTTTCTGTGGATAATCCAGCTGCTGGGTTATAACATTTCCAGTTTACTTGCCGGTTTAGGTATAGGAGGACTGGCAGTAGCACTGGCTTTACAGGATACTCTATCCAATTTTTTCGGTTCTGTCTTCATCTTTCTGGACAGGCCTTTTATGGTGGGAGACTGGATTAAAATAGGAGACGTTGAGGGTATCGTTGAAGATATTGGATTCCGTTCAACCCGCATAAGGACATGGTTCGCCACCCTTGTAGCCATACCAAATAAAACCGTTGCCAATGCTACGATTGATAACTGGTCTAAGATGCCAAAAAGGAGAGTATCACAGGTAATCGGTGTTACATATAGAACAACCGCCGAACAGATGCAAAAGGCGGTTGATTCAATCAGGGATATAGTTGCTAATGACCCTGCTGTTGACAAAGACTTCATTGTAGTGCGTTTCACCGAATTCGGAGACTCCAGTTTAAACATTCTTGTTTATTACTTTACAAAAGCCACGGCTTTTGCTGAACACCTGGAGGCAAAGGAACGCATAAATCTTGCAATAATGAGGAAACTGCAGGAACAGAAACTTTCCATAGCATTTCCTACGATGTCCATATATATGGAAAATCAGGATAAGAAGGCAGATAATTTATTAAAATCTGAAAAAAAGATAAAAAAGAGTGATGAAGATAACCTGCCGTTCTAAAATCCCTTGACATTTTTCATTTTTAAGGTTATTTTATACCCTGTTAAATCGTTGCCCTTACCACCTGTTATTGCGACCACGAGCGAAGCGTCGGTTCGGGATAAAGGAGATTTTATGCCAACGTATCAATATGAATGTACAAAATGCGGTTATATCTTTGAAAGATTTCAGAAGATGACTGATAAGCCTGTATCCATATGTCCTAAGTGTAAAGGAAAGGTAATACGGATTGTAGGTCCGGGTGGCGGGTTTATCTTTAAGGGGGCTGGTTTTTACACAACCGAGTACAGAAGTGAAGAGTATAAAAAAAGAGCGAAAGAGGAAAAACAACTTATGACATCAGCAAGTTCAAAATCCTCGCCTAATTCAACCGGTTCTGA
>CAYORP010000167.1:0-12675 GCA_964406415.1 uncultured bacterium | reverse complement strand
TTCCCTCGGGTACATATATAAGAGCTGCCATATCAGAGTTATTCTCCAGAATCACGGCATCATCTTTGGTTGATGCGGAATAAATTCTGAAATCCTTAGGAAGATTAGGCACGACACTGCCGTCAGGCTGAAGAATTCCTATCTCTGAGTTGTTTTTGACAAAAAGATTGCTGTCCTCTCCAAGATAAAGCACAAGAGTGCCTTGTATATTCCATATGCAATTATTTTCTATCTCTAGTTTTTTCTCAATGTAAATCCTCGTCAGGTCGCCGGTAAAACTTATAACTGCATTGCCGCCGGTCTTCATTTCCTGAAATCTGTAGTCTCCGCCAGGAATTGAGTAATTACTTGTTTTCTCAAACTTACCGCCCGGACCTGCGGTCAGCAGGTCCGAAGGAATAACTACGGGCGGTAAAGGGTCCTGGTTAAGTGGTTCATCAAAGACATGGTTTTCATAAACCTCTTCAATGTTATCTCCGTTCCAGATAATCTCACCCTCTGAAGTGACATAAGCATTCCCGTGTATTTCAGCACTATTCTGCAATTCTATGCTGAGCAAACTACCAACTGCCGCACCGGAAACCGGGTTATTCCCATAAGGGTCATTGGTAGAGTCATATCCGTATATATCCACATTGTTTTGCATGAAAACGCTATCAGAACCAAAGAGTCCCTGTGACCACGAGTTTCCACCACCTTCTGAAGCAAGAATCAGTGAGACTGTTTCTTCTACATTGTTTATCGTACCTGTGGATATAATTTCTTTCATACTGGAATTACCGTTATACTCAGGGTTTATTTCAATGCTGAATTCTCCGTCTTGCATAGTTTCCGTCACACCATCTTTGTCTACATCATCCTTAAGATATGCATATGCCCAGTAGGCGCCGGCTTCGGCAATATAGAACGCCTTCTCACGGTTGAGACGTTTTCTCGCGCCTATCTGCTCCAGACCGCCGAGGTAAAGGATGCCCATACCGAGTATTGCGGCAATGATAATAAAGATGATTGCCATTGGTAGAAGATAACCCTTGTTATTCATGTGTGTTTTTAGAGTAGCCATTTCTCTCCTCAAATCTTCCCTGACCCTCCTTTGCCAAAGGAGAGGAAAATTTTTCTCTCCCTGTTGTCATTGCGAGCGTTTTATGCGTGGCAATCTCATTCTTATTCAGGGATTGCAGAGTCTGTTCCGAAACTGTCATTGAGATTGCTTCGTCATATAAAACATTCCTCGCAATGACAAGCGAGGGGTCTCATTCCTCGCAATGACAAGCGAGGGGTCTCATTCCTCGCAATGACAAGCGAGGGGTCAGTTCCCTCACATTCGTTCGGGACAGGCCTCGCAATGACAATTTGGTGAGGGAAAATCATTACCAATTAGTTGCGCAGGCGGACAAGAAACTGGTTTTCTATTGTCCTGCCCGCTATCTTTCCCGTACCTGCTACGGTAATCTCCACAAACAGAGTGTTTTTCAAACCATGCCTCTCATCCTCTTCATCAGGAAATTTGACATCGGATTCATAAAAAGCAATGTCTTCAAGGGTTCTTATTATAGCGTAACCGTTCACATCCGATTCCCCGACATCTTTCAGCCTGAGTTCGCCGTCGTATTTATATAACTCTTTCTCCCATATAATTTTATCGTCTTCCGTATATCCGACCGAAATTCTTGCTCGTCCCTCCGTTATGTTGTCCTCAAGTCCGTCGCCCCACTGTGCTTCTTCCAGTACCGACTTAACTGTAAGTGCCGCCAGGTCCATATCCTCCTGCAATGCCTTTATCTCTTTACTCGTGAACCAGTCCCTGTAGGCAGAATAGAGCAGGGTGGTAATGGCAAAAAGTCCTATTGCCGCAATGATAACAACCACCATCAGTTCTATCAGTGTAAACCCATGTTTTCTCATTTTTTTTGCACAGAAAATTTCACCGATGCATTCATACCTCACCCTTTATTCCCCGTCCCCCTCATCCTGCCTTTCTTCCCGAGGGGAGAAGGAAAATTGGAGAGGGGCGATGGAAAAAATAGACGGGCTATAAGTTGAATATATAGGTGTTGAGGGAAACCTCTTTGTTTTCTTCTCCCTGGCTCCAGGAAACCGTCACGTTAACAGATTTATAACTAATGTCGGCTTCCTCCTCTTCGTCCGTAATTGCGGTGGTTATTTCGGCAGGGACAGGGTTATTGATGTCACCTATCTCAATATCTTCGGTTACGATTTCTTCTTCAAGTGATGAGTAAGATTTCCCTTTTATCATCTCCATCTTCTCAACGGCAGACCAGGTTGCGTACCTTTCGAGGCGGGCATTATAGAGATTCCTGCGGTTGGCATAGTAAAAAGCAGAAGCGCCTATTAACCCTATGGCAAGTATAATTGTTGCAAGGAGTACCTCAACTAAAGTAAACCCGCCTTTTTTATTCATTGTTTAATCCCTTCAATTTTGAGATTGCCGCGCCGAAAGGCGGCTCGCAATGACGATGGAAAAAAGGATTATTCCTGACCGACGCGCTGTTTCTCTTCCTGGGCTATTACGCTTGCCTGTTCATCTGTGATAATTTTCGGGGTAAGAAACATTACAAGGTCCGTCTTATCCACCTGTGTGTCGGTTCTGCTGAATAAAAACGGAAGGATATCTCCGAGTATAGGCACCTTGCTTTTCCTCTCCACCTTGTTTTTGCTGAGCAGACCGCCGATAACAAGCGTCTCACCGTTTTTCACCATAACCTTTGTTTTTGCAGTCCTTTTGTCTATATCTATCGCATCAGGGAAAATTGCAGATGCAGACGGAGAACTGACAGTGGGCTCCACATTAAGTGTTATGTATCCTTCCGAATTTATGTGCGGGGTTACGCTCAGGATTATACCTACATCCTTGTACTTATATTCATATACATAATCGCTGACGCCGCGTCCCGCACCAATATCTTCCAGCCTTCTTTCAGGGGAAACTGCCATCTCTCTGGTAATTTTAATTTCAGCAGGAGAATCATTCAGCGTTGTTATTCTCGGATTGGCAAGTATGTTTGCCTCTCCTTTGGACTCAAGTATCCTCAAACTCGCGGTAAGTTCCTGCAGGGATATTGTGCCGAGAGTAAACTGCGGACCCTGCGTCTCGCTTGTCTGTTCTCCCCTTCTCGGACCCACAACTTCCCTCGTATAACTTTCTGACCACGGGAAGGAGGTATCAAGGGCAGGTCCGAAGGCAGTCGCCCCCACATTCCAGTTTATACCGAGGTCTTTCATGCTGTCCGTGGTTAACTCAACCAGAATCGCCTCTATTGCAACCTGAGAGATAACCTTATCAAGGGCACTTACAATATCTTTAAGTTCCTTCAGAACCTCAGGATTTTCCCTGACCGTAATACTGTTGGTTCTCTTATCTATAACAACCTGTCCGCCTGCATCCACGAGAGGAGTCAACATTTTTCCCATATCTTCTGCTTTTGCATACTGAAGGAAAAATGTCTGACTCTTCAAAGTCGGCTTGTCAACCTGAACCGCTTCCCTGACGATATATATGTCCGTACCTGACATTTTTTCTCTGTAAAGACCGTTTGCACTCAGTATTGAGTCTATAGCCTGTTCACCGGAAACATTTTCAAGGTAAGCGCTTATAGGACGTTCCCCGAGTTTTGCATCTGTTACCATCTTTATCCCTGTGATTTTGCTCAAACTCTGAAGGACATGGCTCAGTTTTGCCTGATAGAAGGTTAGTGTAGTCCCCTGGGCTTTTAGAGACCATGCAGGAACAAAGAATGTACACATAAAAATCAGTATCACAAGAAATTTTATCTGTTTTTTCATTTTAGTATTCTCCTGTCTTCACCCTCGCCTTAATCCTCTCCCCTCAAGGGAGAGGAAATCTATTGAGGGAATAGTTTTACTTCTTTATTTCAATGGGGAATATATCTTCACCGTTCTTAACCAGAACCCTGCTCTTATCTATCCTGTAGACCTCAAATTCACCCACAAACTCTCCTTCCTGCTTTACCTCATCTCCTATGATTGCAAGCGAAGACGAACCATTAGAAATTATACCTGTGATACTGAAGTCCGGCTTTACAATTTTTTCTTCTACGATAGCGTCGGTTTTAGAATAATCTCCTCTATCTTTTATAAGTGAAACGAAGGGGTCCTTTCTCATATGTATTACAGGCACTTCTCCGACTTCCTCAAGGGTACTTATAGACTTGCGCAGTTTATGGATGTTATCTTCAACCTCCTCTATGTCAATAATTCTTTTACCCGTTGACTCTTCCGCCTGAAGAATTCTGCTTCCCGTCATTGCACTGAAATGCAAAATGATGCAACCTGCCATAACCATAAAAGCAAAAATGTAATTAACCATCAGTTTTTTTTGCATCTAAGGCATCCCCTTTGAGACCGAGAAAAATAAAGTCATAGAGTGTTTTATTATCGTCCGCCTTCCCCTCGGTTATTGTTATATCTTCAAGTATAAGGAACTTTTTACTGTGTTCAATCTCACTTATCATATAAAGAACGTCAGGAAAACTTCCTGCAGTCTTTACGTTCCACGCATAATACAATTTTTCCTTCTGCCGCCTTGCGGACTGGCCTTCCAGCACCGACACCTGAAGCAGGTCAAGGTTTGCCTTTTTCGTCATCATATATACATAGTTATAAAAGGTTAAACCCGCATCAATGTTTTCACTCTCCACCCAGATAAAATTTCTCTTCTGGGCAGCAGCCATTTCAATAGTTTCATCCAGTGAGTTTATAAACTCGGGAGAAGAGGTTATCTTCATATAGTTGTATTCTATTCTTGACTTTTCAACCCTGTATTCTTCTATGGTACTTTTCTGCGGAATAAGAATAAAATTATATACAAGTACTGCCACTACGATATAGGATAATACCATCCAGACAAGATATTTTTTAATCAGATGAGACAACATTTATAATGTTCTCCTTCACCCCTGCCTTTTATCATTGAGATTGCTTCGGCTCCGCCTCGCAATGACAAACAAGAGGAATATTTTACTGTAATCCACATTCTATGTTAAAGGCCCTTACTTCTGTCACGCCTTTCATCTCTTTTTTAACCTCTTTAAGGTAGACTTCACGGAATATATCCCCTCTGCTCATATTCCGGACAAACCTGTCTATTGCTTCCCTCTCATTAACTATTTCAGGAAATACATAACCACTTATCGTTATCACTGCCTTATCTTTTTCGCTTTTTTTCTGGGTGGCAGGGTTCTTCACGGAAAATCTCTCCAGCCATATTCCCGAAGGAACATTCTGACCGGTAAAATGAAGTATAGGTGCCCATATAATTCTCTTTTCCACTTCGGAGGAAAAAATCTCCAGATTTTTCAACAGATGTTCACTTTCCTGTTCCTTGTTTTTGATATAACCCACCTTTTCCTTTTCATCTGTAATCTTACATTCTAATGTTTTTATGTCATTTCTAATCCTCTTGATTGTAAGTTTATTAACGATAAAATTCATTGCCAGTAGTCCGAGGAAAAAGACAAGAACAGTAAAATATATAATGAAAAGATTGAGTACAACCCGCTGTCTTCTGAATTTCTCAAGCCGCGTTTTCAGTATGTTCAACTCAATCATTTGATTTTCCTCAGAATAAGTCCCAGAGCAACCGTGAAGGCCGAACCTCTTTTTTTCAGGTGCTCGGGGATGAGAAAGTTTTTTGCATCCAGATGTTCCAGCGGATTCCAGAGAAAGGTATTGATTTTAAGACGCTGTTCAAATGCATCTTTTACACCGGGAATAACTGAAATTCCACCTGTCAAAAACAAGGTTTCAGGTAACTTCTCTGTTCTGTTTTTGAAGTACTCCATCCCGGTTACAACATCCGCCAGTAGGTCTTCAAGGTCTGCAATGACAACATCCCTGAGTTCTGATGCATTTTCTTGTTTGCTACTGTATATCTTCGCATCTTCCATTGAAATGCTCTTTTTCTTTGCAACTGATTCTATTATACTTTTGCCCCCGTAGGGGATATCCCTGGCAAGAACAAATCCATCCTTCTCTGCAAGGGCGAAATTGGTAGTAGTATGACCAATGTTGAGAAGAAAAACAACCTCATCCTGTTTTTTGTTAAAGAAATTGAAACAATTCAGAATGGCTATAGAATCATGGTCCATTATCAGCGGCTTTAATCCTGCCCGATGAAGAGTCTTTGTAAAAAACTCGCACCTGTCCTTTTGCCAGCCTATAAAAAGAACTGTCTTTCCACCCTTTCCCTTAGGCAACAGTATGTAGTCATATTCCATGTTTTTTGTCCCTCCGGGAACCACCTGCATCAACTCAAGGTCTACTGCTGACTTTATCTCATTTTCAGGGAGTTTTGGGATGTCAAAATAGTGGATTACCGCACCGGAATTGCTGAGATTGGATACTGTATTCTTTTCCCTTATCCCGTTTTTATTAATGAATTCCCTTAACGTCTTTACAAAAACATCCTGGTCCCTTTCAACAAGACTTGTCCTGATATCCGGAAAAGGATTGGGGAAATGACCTATGTTATTTATGAAAAGACGGCCATTCTTTTCACAACCCTCTATAACCTTCACATAACAGGAACCTACATCCACACCCAGTTGGTATCTCATACAGTTTAAACTCCATTTTATTTAGAGTGGGGCGGAAAATCTCTTTATAGATGTTCCGCCCCGGTAAACTAATACTTATGGTGCTTCATAGTTATAGGTATAGGACAATGTTGCTCCGGTACCTTCAGCAGTTCCATCGTAGTCCATTGTTACCTTTATTGTGGACGCATCGCCTGTACCAACCGTCTCAGCATTAAATCCGTCTTCATCTGCATCTGTAACATTATAATCCGTGAAATACTTGTTCCCATCGGTATTCACACCAAGAGTTTCCTCACCCGCATCGGCATCCGCCACATTAATGTACTCACCATGCTCTGCATAGTACACCCTCTCTGCTGTAAGAACAGAACCCAGCAGTGCCGCGCCTTCAGATGCCCTTGCTCTGGCAACCTGCCCCCTGTACAGCGGAATGGACACGACAGCCAGTATGCCGACGATGATGACTACGGTCATCAATTCTATCAGCGTAAAACCGCCCTTTCTCCTTCTATCCATTTTCTCCTCCTCCTTTACCCCTTTTTTTTGTCATTGAGATTGCGCAGCCTGTTCCGAGCCTGTCATTGAGATTGCTTCGTTATTTGAAGCATTCCTCGCAATGATAGGCGAAGGAATCTCATTCCTCGCAATGACAAGCGAGGAGTCTCAAGCCTCGCGATGACAAACTGTAAAGGGGTCTACAATTTTCTCTGTCTGTTGTATCTGTAACCTTTACATCTTTGTAATTGTATCATAAACAATTTCTGATGTCAAATTTCCTTTTCCCCTACCTCATAGCACTTGCTATGTTGAATATGGGCAGATATATCGCAAGAACCACAACGCCCACGATTACACCCAGCCCGACTATGAGTATCGGCTCAATGATTGAAGATAGTATATTCAGGGTGGCATCCACCTCGTCACGGAAAAAACGGGCTGTCCGATTAAGCATCTCTTCTATCTTGCCTGTCTCCTCTCCAACTGTAATCATCCTCACAAGGATAACAGGGAAAATCCTGTGTTTTCTCATCTCTTTGCCGACAAGTGCTCCTTTTATCACTCCTTCCCTGACCTTCTGAACCTTTTTTTCAATAACCCTGTTCCCTGCTGTCCTTGAAACAATGTCAAGTGCAGAAACAATATGAACACCTCCGGTAAGCAATGTAGCAAGAGAAGATGCAAACCTTGAAAGGCTTATCTTCAACATTAACTGTCCTACAAGAGGCATCCTTAACTTTGCATCATCAATCTTTTCTTTACCAGCAGGAGTTTTGTTAAGGAAATATGTAAACACGCAGAAAGCAAAGATTAATAATAGAATAAAAGGTAATGCAGAGAGCAAGAAATCGCTTATCCCGAGTACCAGAAGGGTAAACTTAGGCAGTTGTGCCCCGAACTCATTAAATATCTCCTTGAATTTCGGAAGAAGGTAGAGAAAGACAAAAGAAACCACGGCAATGAAAAAAACCAGTATAACTGCAGGATAACTTAATGCCTGTCTTATCTTACTCCTCAAGGCAATCTGGTCTTCAAGGTTTGACGCAATCTGAGCCATCGTCTCTGCAAGGGTTCCGCTCTCCTCTCCGGAAATAACAAGAGCAATATATAACGGTGAGAATATCCGCTGATATCTTGAAAGTGCTCTGGACAGGTTACTGCCTTCCTGTATATCCTTTTTGAGACTCTTAAGGACATATGAAAAATAACGGTTCACCGTTTGGGAACTCAGGTCATCCAGTGTCTCCACTATTGAAACCCCGGCATCCAGCATGGCTGCGGTCTGCCTTGTAAATATCGCAAGTTCCTTCAGGTTAACCCTGCCTCTTTTTGCGACAGATGCTTCTTTCCTCGCAGAGGATGTAAACTCTTTCTGACCCGCCAGGGTGATATTGACTGGGAAAAGATTTTGCTTTCTCAGATGTGTCACTACCATAAGGTGCGAAGAAGAATCAATAACACCGTCCACCCTGTTTCCCCCTGCATCTCTTGCCATATATTGATATCTTGCCATTTCCCCTTTTTAAATCCTCCCTGACCCTCCTTTGTTAAAGGAGGGGAACAAAGGGGGGAACTAATGCCTCCCTTTGCAAAAGAGGGATATCCACCTTTCTTTTCCCCCTTTGCAAAAGGGGGACCAAGGGGGATTTTCAAACTACTGTTTTACCGAGGGCTTCTTCAACGCTCGTTATACCGTCAAAGACCTTCCTCAGTGCCGCATCCTTCAGGGTAGAAAATCCTCGTTTGTTACACAACTCTCTCAGTTCTTCCTCTCTTTTCCCTTCCAGAATAGCCCGTTTGATATCACTGTCAAGTCTGAGAATTTCAAAGATGGCAATCCTGCCGAGGTATCCGGTGAAATTGCAGAGACTGCATCCTTTACCTTTGTAAACCTTTTCCTTTACAGAAATACCCATATCCCGCAAAACCTCCGCCCCTTCACTGTCTTCCTGCTTGCAGGTGGTGCATATCCTCCTTACAAGACGCTGTGCCATTATAAGGTGCAGAGACTCGGCTATGAGGTAGTTGGGAACACCCATATAGTTAAGACGCGAGATAGTTGAGAGTGTATCGTTTGTATGCAGAGTGGAAATGACAAGATGCCCGGTCAGCGCTGACTGGATAGCAATCTGTGCGGTTTCCAGGTCTCTTATCTCACCGACCATAATAATATCCGGGTCCTGTCTCACCATCCTTTTAAGGATTTCCGCAAAGGTAAGTCCAATTTTGGGTTTAATCTGAACCTGGTTTATACCCTGTAGTTCATATTCTACAGGGTCTTCTATGGTAACGATATTCTTCTCAGGCGTGTTTATAAAGTGCAGACCTGAGTATAGTGTTGTTGTTTTACCTGAACCGGTTGGGCCGGTCACGATTATCATCCCGTAAGGCTTTTTAAGACCTTCCTTATAAATTTTCTCGTCTTCCTTTTCAAACCCGAGTGTATCCAGAGTCTTGACAAGAGACTGCCTGTCCAGAAGGCGCAGGACAATCTTTTCTCCGTATATTGACGGTAGAATTGAAACCCTGATGTCTATATCACGCGGCCCCATCTTGATTTTTGTTCGCCCGTCCTGTGGTAGCCGTCTTTCTCCTATGTCAAGGTTGGAAAGTATCTTAATACGGGTCACTATACCTGCATACGCTGCCTTGGGAGGCGGGGGAAACTGCTGCAGGACACCATCTATCCTGAAACGCACCGAAACCTTGTTCTCCTGCGGTTCAAGGTGTATATCAGTCGCCCTTTTCTCCACCGCTTCCATAAAAAGTGAACTTACAAACTTTACGATGGGTACATCATCTGCGGCAACGATAAGTTGGTTTACATCCACTTCGTTTTCATCTCTTTCTATGGACTCAAGAGCAGAAACAGTTCTTGATAAGTCCACCGATTCCTGATAGTACTTGTCAAGGTATTCCTCTATCTGGCTTGCTTCTGCTTTCACAACCTTTATTCTTCGGTTTGCCATCCTCATCACGGCATCAATAGCAATTATGTTGGTAGGGTCTGACATTGTAACCACAAGTTTTTCGTCTTCAAGAGCAATTGCAAGTAAACTGTATCTTCGGGCAATATTCTCCGGGATAATTTTCACAATATCAGATTTTATTCCCTTGACCTTTTTCAGATTAACGAAATCGGCCTTTTTCTGTTCTGTGAGGCACTCAACAATCTGCTTGTTTGTAACAAATCCTTTTTCAATCAGAACCTCGCCAAGAAATTTCTTATCAACTGCCTGTTGAATAAGAGCCTTGTCAAGTTGTTCTATGTTAATCAAACCCTTCTCCAGAAGTATCTGTCCCAGCTCTTTTCTTTCCATGTTTTTGTGTTATAGTATCAGAATAACCTTTATATGTCAACCTTATTCTGTTGTTTTAATTTGATATTTGAAATCATATCAGTCCTGCAAGAATATCACAGGATATTTAAAATGTCAAATTTATTTTTCATTTTGTTTTGAAACCTAAAGAAGGTTATAATTTCAATATGGGAAAAGAGGAAAAACGCATTGATGAACTGGTTAAAATTTTAAATCACCACAATTATCTTTATTATGTTGAAAACAATCCTGTTGTCAGTGACTATGAATACGATAAACTCTATAAAGAACTGGAAGCACTGGAAAGAAAATTCCCCGAATATGTCAGAGAGAATTCTCCCACAAGGAAGGTTGGAGGAGAACCACTGCAAAAATTCTCCGCAGTTGAACACAGGATACCCATGCTCAGTATTGACAACACCTATTCAAAAGAGGAACTTTTTGAATTTGATAAACGCGTAAAAAAAATCATTGAAACGCAGGATGATATAGAATATGTTGTTGAGTTGAAATATGATGGGGTTGCAGTGTCCCTTTCATACGAGGACGGAAATTTTATACGCGGGGTAACGAGAGGAGATGGATGGAAAGGAGATGATATCACCCAGAACCTCAGAACGTTAAGGACATTACCTCTTCGGATACCTTACAAGAAACCGATTGAAGCAAGAGGAGAGGTCTACATAAGGAATGACGACTTTGAGAAAATAAACTCCGAGAAAAAACAAAAAGGAGAGATTCTTTTCGCAAATCCGCGAAATGCCGCTGCCGGTTCCCTGAAACTTCTTGACCCAAAGATAGTAGCAGAAAGACACCTTCATCTGTTCATCTACCAGGGATTTGCTGAGAATGGATGCACAACCCATATGGAGATGCTTGACTTCCTGAAAGATATCAGTTTTCCGGTCAACCCTTACAGAAAGATGGTTAAGAATATTGAGGAAGCAGTTGCATACTGCAATGAGTGGCAGGAAAAAAGGACACAACTGCCTTACAACATTGACGGAATGGTAATAAAGGTAAATTCTCTTGACCTTCAGAGAAAACTCAATATAACTGCCAAATCCCCGAGATGGGCGGTTGCATACAAGTTTCCTGCGCAGCAGGTGGAAACAACACTTCTGAATGTGGTGGTTCAGGTAGGCAGAATTGGAACACTTACTCCCGTAGCAGTACTTAAACCGGTTGAGGTAAGCGGCTCAACAATTTCAAGGGCAACACTGCATAACTTTGACGAGGTAAAACGGCTGGGAATTAAGATAGGCGACAGGGTATTCATAGAAAAGGGCGGGGAGGTTATTCCTCAGGTCATCAAACCCATACCCGAAAAACGCACAGGTGAAGAGAAAGAGATAGAACTGCCTACAGAATGTCCCGTATGTCACAACAGGGTAGTTAAGGATGAAAACGGCGTTGCTATAAGATGTCCCAACGTCCGATGCCCGGCACAGGTAAAAGAACGGATAATACACTTCGCCTCAAGAGATGCAATGGACATAGAAGGACTTGGCGAAAAATGGGTTGATATATTTGTGGAGAAGAAGATGCTTTCGGACTATGGTGATATATACTACCTGAAATACGAAGGTCTTATGGAACTGGAGCGTATGGCTGAAAAATCCGCAGGGAATCTTCTCTCAGCAATAGAACAAAGCAAGAATAGACCATTCGCAAATCTTATATTCGCACTCGGTATAAAACACATCGGTATTAATGCGAGTGAAATCCTTGCAGAAAGGTTTAACTCACTGACTGAACTGGCTGATGCTGACGTTGAAACTCTTGCAGGAATAAATGAAATAGGTCCCATTATGGCAAAAAGCATCAATGACTTTTTTAACAACCATGAAAACCTGCAGGTTATTGAAAAGATGAAAAAAGCAGGTGTGAAGACAGAGAAACCTGAAAAGATACAGGAGAAGAGCAGTAAACTTGCAGGACTCACATTCGTTATTACCGGAACCTTGTCAAAATATACGAGGGAGTCCATAACCTCTCTTATTAAAAGAGAAGGTGGAAAGGTAACAGGCTCGGTTTCAGGAAGTACGGACTATCTGGTATGTGGTGAGGAACCCGGCTCCAAACTTGACCGGGCAAAAGAATTGAAGGTTAAAATTATCGGTGAAAAAGAATTTGAAGACTTGCTGGGGCAGTCAGGATGAAAGAGATAAAAGAACTGACTGATTACTTTTTACAGCACCTTCAGGTTGAACGCAACCTTTCCCAAAATACCATAGATGCATACTCGCATGACCTGAAAAAATTCATGGATTTCCTCT
>CAYORP010000166.1:0-3533 GCA_964406415.1 uncultured bacterium | reverse complement strand
CTCCAGGGGATATGCCTCCGGGAGAAGTTCCTCCTGAAACACTGCAACCTTCTCAACCATCCCAGCCTGTTGAAACAGCGGAATCGGCAAAATCTTTCACGCTAAAAGGAGAGGTAGTTATAACAGATATAAAAACTGCCTTTGACGATTTTAAAAGGTTTGTTACCGAACTGGGGGGTCTTGAATTTTTACAGAAAGTGGATATAAGTTCGTGTGAAATTAATCAAAGCAGAGATAAGATTGAATTCACACTGTTTCTTGAAATAAAATGAAAAAAATAAAAAGTTTATTAAAAAAGTATTCACTTATAGTTTCATTGATACTGGTTATAGGTATTATTGTTGGGGGACATTTTTGGAATAAAAATATGAGGCTGGAGATAAAAAAAATAGAGGAAGAAATAAAAACAAAGCATTCAAAGGTCGCTCAATATGAAAAGGATAAAGAGAATGCTCCTTCTCCCCAGTTGATAGCAAAATTAACGAGAGAGAAAGAATACCTCACCAGGAAATTTGAATTTATGATGAACAATTTTTCCACTACTTATCCGGTAATTCCAGAATTTACACTCTACCCCGCTGTAGAATTCAAAGAATTTCTGTATTTTTCAGAGGACAGGCTTTATAAAAAAGCAGGGAAAAGAAGGGTGAGATTACCCGATTCACTTCCTTTCCCTTCAACCGGACTTGCTTCAGAGGATGAAATTGTTATTTTGACACTGCAATTTGAGGTGGTTAAGGACCTTATAACCCTTGTTATTGATTCAGGGGTTACAACCATAGAGAGTATTTCACCTGGAGTTCCGCAAAAGGTGGCATTTTATCAGGTATTACCTTTAAAACTAAAGATATCAGGGACGAGTAACGAGATAGTCAGATTTCTAAAATATATTGAAAACCCCTCGTCCTATTTTGCCCTCAGGAATTTTTCAGTAGCAAGAGCAGGTGGTGAGTTTTTTTCAGTGGATATGGATATAAATGCTGTAATGCTTAAGGATTATAGGGCAAAGTCTTCAGAAGGATAATATGAAAGATAAGAAAAACCGGGCAGACATAACAAGAGAAGAGCGCAAAAGACAACTGTTGAAGTTTATAGAAAACAAAAAGGCGAAGTCTTTATACCTTCAAATCCGTGAGAAAAGTTCTTTAAAAGAAAACAAAAATGTAAAAATCCCATCTATACAAAGAGAAGAAAAACCTCAGGAGTTAGAAAGCACATACATTAACAGCAGTGACAGGCGGAAAAAAAGAAGAGAAAAGGTTGCGGAAAATTATGCAAGGAAGGAAGAATTAAAAAAACAGCGGCTTGTTTTGGCACAGCAGGAAAGGCAGAAAAAACTGGAGGAAAGAAAAAAGGGAAAGGAAGAAAAAACTGCTGAAAAAAAGGCTGCGTTAGCGCGCATAAAAGAAGAAAAGAGGCAGAAAAAGTTAGAGGCACTGAGATTAAGACAGGAAGCTGAACTCAGGAAGGGACAGGAGAAGAAGGAACGTGCTGAGAGGGTGGCAAAGGAAGTAGAGACGGCAAAGCAGCGCAAGGAAGTTGCTTTACAGCAGAAAAAATCCCTTGTTGAAAGGAACAGAAACCAGTTACTGAAGAATAAAGAGGAACTATTATCCCATATCGCATCTATCAAAGAGAAACACAATCTTGAACGTCAGCAGAGGTTATTACAGAAACAGGTTATACTGGCGGAAAAGAGGTCTGCGGCACTGCGTAAGAATGAAGAAAAACGGCTGAAGGCAGAAGAGGTGCAAAGGCAGAAGAAAGAAGCATCCGCACTGAAAGAATCCAGACACAAGGAAGCACTGAGATTAAGACAGGAGGCTGAACTTAGGAAGGGACAGGAGAAGAAGGAACGTGCTGAGAGGGTGGCAAAGGAAGTAGAGGCGGCAAAGCAGCGCAAGGAAGTTGCTTTACAGAAGAAACAGTATGTTGAAAAAGCAGACAATACGGCTCTTGAGAAAAAGGTAAAATTGCTTGAATTTGTCAAAACCAGAAAACTTATCAATGAACAAGCAAAAGAAAAAAAACGTACGCTGAAGGCAGTTGCCGTTGAAAAACGTGCCGCTGATAAAACTGCGAAGAGAAGGGTTGTCCCCGTCCCCGTTCCTGTCCCTGTTTCAGTTGCTCCTTCAGGACCGCCTGGCGGCGAAAAATTTCCGGCTGCTAAAAAAGAAATACCAGTTATAAGTAAAGCGGAACAGAAGAAGGTTTCAGGGCATATTGCACTTCTTGTTAAAGAGGCCGGCAGACTCAATGTTTTAGCCGTTCAGGTTGCTCTCGGAAAGTCTGTCAGTTCTGTGCAAAAATTCATATCTAATTTTAAGAAAAAGCCGGTGTCTCCTCCTGAAAAGGGTCTTGCTCCTCATGCAAAAAAGGTATCCAGATACAAAGAACCATTTCTTCTACTACCGTTTATCAGGAGGAATGCTTTCAAATTTGTCTTTTTACTGCTTATTCTCGGTTGGGTTATAGAAATCTTTTTACTCATAAGAAAATTCCAGGAACCGCACGAGCGTTTGAAATCAATAGTTGGAGGGGAACTGTTTATTGACATACCTTCTGAACGAGAACCGGCTGCTGAGGAAGTTACAGAACCCGAGATGCTTGTTTTAAGCAAACCCGAGAGAATTGATATTGAGGGTAAAAGAGACCCATTCTCGCCGGGACTTTTGACTATGAAGGTTCTGGATAAACCATCACCCACAAACATAGTACTTGCACCCAGACCCGAGGTTATTTCTATATTGAGACCAGCAAAGATAGTCAGTGTTATCAGGGATGAAGAGAAGTTGGAACCGAAAAAGGTAGGTGAGGTTACAAAGCCGCAAACCCCTGCATACAGTAGTATATTGAAACCTCCACCTGCGGAAGAACTCTCAAAACCATCAGCTTCCACTCCTCTCGAAAAGATTCAGACACCGGAACCATCACCCTTACTGATACCTGAAAAACACTGTGCTCTGATATACAGAGGCAGAATGGTGATAGAAGGAGTTGAATATTTATTCATAGAGGGTAAACAGAAAACCTACAGGGTAACAGTGGGTGATGTTGTGGAAGGATTTAGGATACTGAGAAAAGAGAAGGATAAACTGTATCTTTCTAAAGACGGAATATTATATGAAATTGTTATTGATTAAAAGCAATAATGACTGATAACGATTTGTTGATTTCTTTAATAACAACAGGTAATATAAAAGGGAGGGAATACAAATGAATCGGGGAATAATTTACCTTTGTCTCACAGTATTTATTTTAACGTTATCCGGGCCGGGTTTATTGGGTGCCCAGGATAACAGAGCCGAACTTGACGTTAAATATATGGAGGCGGTTAACCGCTACTACGCCAAGGATTACTCAGAAGCAATCACCCTTTTTAAAGGAATACAGGCTGAAAACCCGAGTTATAGAAAAAGCCAGGTTGGCAGATTTTTGAGGTCTGCGGAAACTCAACTTGGTAAACTCGGAGTTAAAAAGACCTTCAAGCCGGGTGAACACGACGTTACTGAGGTTAAGGTCGTAAAAGAGGG
>CAYORP010000165.1:0-4308 GCA_964406415.1 uncultured bacterium | reverse complement strand
AAAAAGCGTCGGTTCGGGGTAAAGGAGAACAAAATGTTATTAACTGAACAGAAACAGGAAGTGGTAAAAAACTTTGGGCGGCATGAAAAAGACACAGGTTCGCCGGAAGTCCAGATTGTTTTACTTACAAAAAGAATAGATGCGCTTAGCGAACACTTTAAAAATTTTAAGAAGGATACAAATTCAAGACGCGGTTTCTTAAAACTTATCGGCCAGAGGCGAAAACTTCTCAAATACCTCCAGATTGAAGACCCTGCCAGATATCAGGAAATCGTTAAAAAATTGAATCTCAGGAAGTGAGGAAAAATGAAAAATAAGTTGGAAGTTCTATTTGGTAAAGATAATTTATCGCTTAAAACGGATTTTGTTGCCAGGCAAAGTGATGGTTCAGTGTGGGCACAACTTGGTGGTACTGTTGTACTTTCCACGGTCGTAAGTTCTAAGGAATCAAGGGAAGACCTGGGATATTTCCCTTTAAGTTGTGACTACAGAGAGCACATTTCAGCAGCAGGTAAGATACCCGGTGGTTTTTTTAAAAGAGAGGGCAGACCGAGTGAGAGGGAGATACTGGTAAGTCGTATAATAGACCGTTCAATCAGACCCCTTTTCCCTGAAAATTATTTTAAAGAAGTACAGGTTATCGTGAATGTTCTGTCTTCTGATATGGAGAACAATCCTGATGTGATATCCGTTGTTGCTACATCTCTGGCTCTTACCTCATCAAAAATCCCTTTTAACGGTCCAATTGCTGCGGTGAGGGTCGGATTTATTGACAATAAATATGTTATAAATCCAACCTTCAAGGAGATGGGGGAAAGTTCAATAGATATAATTATCTCCGGTACCGAAGATTCAGTAATAATGGTTGAGGGCTCAGGGCTGGAGTTTTCCGAAGAACAGTTTATAGAGTGCATTGAAACCGGGCATAAGGAAATAAAGAAGATTATAGAAGGCCAGAAAGAGTTTTCTGTTGAGAAAGAAACAGTAGAGGTTTTAGAAGAAGACCATGATATACTTGAAAGTGCAGAATCCTTTATCTCGGAAAGGATAATGCGCACCTATGAATTTCCGGAAAAACAGGCAAGAGACGAGTTTTACAAATCAATGGAAGAAGAGTTCCTTTCCGGTTTTGAAGAAGAAACCAAAAGGTCTGAGGCGAAAAAGATTTTTGAAAGGGTTCTTGCCGATAAGATAAGAAAAACGATACTGGAAACAGGTAAGCGTCTTGACGGTCGGCATCCAAGGCAGGTAAGGCCTCTCGGGTGTCAGGTTGGATTACTGCACAGGACACATGGCTCAGCTCTTTTTACCAGAGGTCAGACTCAGTGTCTTTCTTCTCTGACACTGGGAACAAGCAGGGATGAGCAAAGAATAGAGGGCCTGCACGAAGAAATGACGAAACGATTCATGTTGCACTACAACTTCCCTCCTTTTTCTGTGGGCGAGGTTGCTTTTTTGAGGGGGACCTCACGCCGAGAGATAGGTCACGGGGCACTCGCGGAACGGTCTCTTGCGCTTTTAATACCTGATGAAGAGTCTTTCCCTTATACCATAAGGATAGTTGCCAACATACTTGAATCAAATGGTTCTTCGTCTATGGCTACGGTGTGTGCGGGCAGTCTTTCTTTGATGGATGCAGGTGTCCCTGTAAAAAAACATGTGGCCGGCGTCTCTCTGGGGCTAATAAAAGAAGGAGAGAAATACATACTTCTTACTGACATAGCCGGGGAGGAAGACCACTACGGCAATCTTGACCTTAAAATCGCAGGAACCGAGCAGGGAATTACTGGATTTCAGATGGATGTTAAGGGGGCGGGAATAACGACTGATATATTTAAGGAGGCGCTTGCACAGGCAAAAGAAGCAAGAGAAGAGATATTGCAAAAGATGTGCCAGACCATTGCCAACTCCCGTTCTTCTACTTCAACCTATGCGCCGCGAATACTTACTCTGAAGGTAAAGACCGATAAGATAGGTCTTATTATTGGCCCCGGTGGTAAAACGATAAAGAAAATTATAGAGGATACCGGGGCAGAGATAGACATTTCCGATGACGGTACTGTCAGGATATATTCTCCGGACAGCACAGCGTGCGAGGCAGCCGCCGGTATCATAAGAGGCATGACAGAAGAACCTGAACCCGGAAAGATTTATGAGGGCACTGTTGTGAAGATAATAGCTATCGGTGCTTTTGTGGAGTTTATGCCGGGGAAACAGGGACTGGTGCACATCTCTGAACTTGCTCCTTATCGCGTAAACAGGGTAGAGGATGTGGTAAAAGAAGGTGATAAGATTACCGTGAAGTTTCTGGGATTGGATGACCAGGGCAGGGTGAAACTGAGCAGGAAAAAGGCCCTCAATAAGAAATAGCAAATATTGCTTTTTACAAAGAGACAATTACAATGGAAAATCCCCCGCCCCCTTTCTAAAAGTAGAAAGAGGGGGATTTAAGGAGGAAGAAGAAAATGTCTGCTCTGCATGCGATAAGACTTGAGTCAGGAAAGATTTCAGGTGCTGGAGAATCTGTCATAGGGGTTTTCGCTCCCTGCGATCCAAGGGTTGATAAGGCATCAAGAGACAGAGCGGTCAACATTATTAAGATGACCGCTGAGACAATCGCCAAAAATATTAAAGGTACAGTTGGTACATCCGTCAAGGTTGTTTACAGTGACGTATTAATAGACGGAGAGAAGCAGGCGGATATTGTTGCCGGACAGTTTAAAGAGGCAAAGGTAAACGTTCTTGTCGGGACACCGGATACATGGGCTTTTCCACAATTGACCCTAATCTCTTTTTTGCAACAATTCCCCAAGGATACTCCTATAAACCTGACCTGTGGTAACAGCGGTCCCAAACCCGGCGTCGTCTATACCCATGCCTGCAGTGGTGCGATAGCCCAGTATGGCAAACTGATGCATATAAACGTGGGGACCTGGCCTGATACCGGACAGAATCCGGTTATGACCGTACAGACTGCAGATTCCCTCCTTGACTGGTGCTATGCAGCGCTCACGTTCAAGTCACTTCAGGGCAGACGCGTGGTTGTCTTAGGACATGACTCAATGGGGATGGAAACAGCACTTGCCCATATCATTCCTACAAGAAATATCTTTGGTATAGAGATAACCCGTCTGGATATGAAACTGCTCGCCGATATGCTGAAGAAAAAGTCATATGACAGGAATGAACTGAAAGAGTTGAGAAATTGGTTTGATACACTATGTAAAGGGAAGATAGAAATTAGAAATGATGAGGACAATGAAAGATTTAACACCTCTCTTGCAATGTACCTTATAGTAAGAGATATAATGAAAGACCTTAATGCGGTCGGTGGTGGATTTATGAGTCAACTGGAATGGGGTTCGGACAAACGCGGTATCCCTTTACCTGTGGCGGACGTTATGGAGTCTCTATTCAATTCAACCTTTGACCACAACGGCAGGAAAGCACCTCTTGCTTACGCTACCGAGGCAGATGTGCAGGGTCTGCTCACGATGCTGTTTCTTTCCTATCTCACTGCTGGTAATCCGCCTCTGTTTATGGACTTTCGCAAGGTGTGGGAGCCGTGGGAGATAAAGAAACTTGCACAAAAGATAAAGGTAAAACTTACAGGCAAAACAGTATGGGAGAAGAAGGGATTTGTTGATGGTGATAATTCCGGCAGTGCTTCCTTTGACTGGGCTGCGAAACCGGGGACATCTGTAAAGGGAATTATGTCAAAGGTGATATTTCCCATTGCCGACGAAGGATATTTTCCCGGTCTGGGCAATTCGGTGATGTTTGTATCCCCTGCCGGTATAGAGGGGATAGCAGGGAGACTGGCGTATAGCAGCATTACTAATACTTTTTCTCTTATATGGGACCAGGCACAGACCGTTGAACTTCCTGCCAAACTCTCCGGCGCAGTCTGCAGGATGTCAACCGATACATGGCCGCATACGTTTGTTGTTCCAAAGTATGCAACGATGCTTGAGTATAAACAGTTTGCTCCTGCGAATCACTTCCATATGGTATGGGGACTTAAACCGGCAAGGCTTGAATACTGGATGGATATGACCAACGTACTGTCTGTTACTCCATGGCAGGCACGTCCATCTTTTATAGAGGGTGTGGATAGACCGTCTCCTCTGCTCCATCTCATAAGTGGAGGGGAGACACAGGCCAAACTCAAACTCTCCCAAGTCTGATTAGAGATTTTTTAAATCCTCAAGAAACACCGTATTGTCATTGCGAGCGCAGCGAAGCAATCTCTGACGTCACTTGTCATTGCGAACGGATGTGAAGCAATCCCTGGCCCAGACCTGGTTT
>CAYORP010000164.1:0-10154 GCA_964406415.1 uncultured bacterium | reverse complement strand
AGGTGCACCGTTTAATTTTTCTTATTTCATCAACTCTCTGGGAGAAGAAGGGATGATTATAAGCAGGATAGGACAGGACGAACCGGGGGAAGATATATTGAAACAGATGAATTTAAAACAGATGTCTGCTAAATATGTTCAAAAGGATTCATTGCATCCCACAGGCAGGGTTTCTGTTACCCTTGATATTAAAGGAACTCCCTCCTTTATTATACACAGGGATGTTGCTTTTGATTACATTTCTTTTGAAAAAAAACTTAAACCTCTTTCTACGGACCTCAATGCAATCTGTTTCGGGACATTAGCCCAGAGAAACAAAACTTCTGAAAAAACGATACATCTGTTCTTACAAAAAATCAAACAGTATAACCCTGCATCTCTAATTATTTTTGATATTAACATAAGGCAGAATTTCTATTCTTTTGAGATGATAGAGGCCTCTCTTGTAAAATCCGATATTCTGAAACTGAACGAGGATGAAATCCTTCTGCTGAAAAATCTATATCATAAAGAAACAGATGATAAAGAGTTTATGAAATGGCTGGCAGAAAAATATAATTTAAAATTAATATGTCTGACAATGGCAGAAAAAGGTGCTCTGGTTATTAGTGCCGATGAAGAAATTTTTTCGCCTGGATATCGGGTAAATGCAATAGATACAGTTGGCAGCGGTGATGCTTTTACCGCAGGATTTGTTTACAAATACCTTAACAATGCTTCATTGCAGGAATCGGCCGATTTTGCAAACCTTATGGGGGGCTATGTGGCGGAGCATAAGGGAGCGACTCCTCCTGTCGGTAAAGAACGACTGGAAATTTTCAGAAAACACCGGTGCCCTGTGGATGTTTGTTAGTCATAACATTTTATTTGTCCAACAGTAATTTTCGTAGGTTCAAGATCGCAGTGTCCAGTAAAGGCGGTATTTGTCCATTGCGGATAAAACCGACTCTATGTTTTCTATGGGAGTTCCAGGGTAGACACCCCATATCATTGATAATCCGCCTTTTGGCGAGCCGAGTTTCTTTATACAGTTAAAAATGTGGCTTTCAATCTCCTCTTTTTTTCCGAATACTGTCAGACTCTGTCTGTCAATATCAAGGTCTATGGCAACCTTGCCTCTGGCGAGTCTTTCAAGATTGTCAATCCCATTGACAATATCCTGGGGATTTAAAATATTAACTCCGCATTCAACAAGGTCAGGTATTATGTCCAGAACATACCCGTCTGTATGCAGATATACATAAACATTACTTTCCCTGCAGCAGGAAAATATTTTTTTATAGGCCGGTTTTATAAAATCTCTCCATGAGGAAGGACTTATGGGAAGAGATTTTTGGAGGCCGAGGTCGTCACCGAAACTTATCAGTTCTATTCCCATTGCAATGTACCTTTTTACAATATCCATCCAGTAGTCGGTAATCATATCCCGCAGTTCATAAATAAGTGGATTTTTGTCAGCAATGTCTATCATGCATTTTTCAAATCCTCTGAGATATGTCAACTTTAAGAATAGAAAGCCGTGTTCAACGCCTGCTTCAGGCAGTTCCCCTTTTTCCCGAGACTGTTTTATGTAAGATTTAGTTTTTTCCCAGTCTGCGTAATCTGCAGGGGAAGGAACTTTGTACCCTTTCAAATTATCCCGGTTTATAAGAGGGTGCTCCGTCACCACACCCTGGAGATTATCTATGCCATATGACCATAAACATCCCCATGAATCTCTATTTGTGGTACCAACCTTTCTTGTGTTCTCTGTCCCTGTGGAGATGGAAAGGGAGGGAAACTGTTTCTTAAGTTCATCAATCTGTTGTTTAAACTGCTCATATACAGGATAGGTTATGACTGTATTACAGAACACCTCTCCGTCTCCACTGAAAGAGTAATTAAGATATTTTTTTCTGTCCATATGAATCCCCGGTGTTAATATATCCCTGTAGTTTATAATTGCTGATTCAGGTTGTCAATTAATTAAACGCTCCATAGCAATATTTTAAAATTTGTCTTTGAGCGACTCTTGACAGTATGACAATGGAAAAAGTACAATCGTAACGGCGGGAAAATTTAACTGATACTGAACACCAGATTGCAGAGAAGATGCAAGTACGGTTAATTTTCAAAGTGGAGAGTGTATCTGTAACTATGAGGATGAAAGTAAAGATTGTTATATTGCTCCTGTTAATATTATCCATCGGTAACTTAAACGCAGAAAAAGGTATGTTTGAAGAGGGAGTAAATTCTTTTAATAAAAAAGATTATTCCAAAACCATTGAACAACTGGAAAAAATTGCAGACAGTTCAAATACCAACCTCTTGATAGACTACTATCTCGGGCTCTCTTATTATTATCAGAAAAGTTATTCAAAAGCATCTGCCCACCTTAAAGATTATCTGTTGAAAACTCCGCTTGATAATTTCCAGAGAATACGGGATGCCCTGACGGCTTTTTTTACAATACAGGGAATAGAACGGATACAGGAAGAGACCATAAAAATGGGGAATCTCTATCTTGAAAAAATTGAAGGCAGAAAATCTTTTGAAAGACTTGCAGGACTTATAAAAAACAACCTTACAAACGCCTATCTTGTCACGGGGAACCAGTTCTTTTACAGAAAGGACTATAAAGAGGCGAAGGAATTTTTCAAGCAGGTGCTTTTATTCAGCCCGCAGAGTCACTCAGCCATTGAAAAAATAGCAGTTTCCGATTATTTTATGGGCTTGTATGATGAGGCAGAAAAGAACCTGGTGTTTTTACTGGAAACCGAGAAGAAAAACTGGAGGTTGTTAAGTTCTTCTTCATATTATCTTACCGAGATTAAAGACCCGGAAGATGATTTTCTTGAAAAACTGGCGATAAAAAATCCTGCTGCATCCGGTATTTTAAAAGCATATCGGTATTTTAAAACAGGCAATTACGATAAATCTTTCGCCGCACTCAAGAAGATTGAAGAAGGATACAATACCGATGGAGAGATAATGCTTGATATAACCAGAAAAATAGGGGAACCTAATTTTGATGCAGTCAGGGTGTATCTTTTATTTGTAGCAAATTATCCTCTTGCAAAAATGAATGGCTATATCACAGGACGTGTTTTAGTCTCAATCAGAGGCAATGAAAATGAGAGCGAGGTTAAAAAAGAACTTGCAGGCATAATTGAAAAAAATATTGGCGAATGTACTGTTGTTGCAAAACTTCCTGAACTTGAAAGACTGCGTGTTGACGTTAAGTTTGATAATCCCGGTGAAAGAGAAGATTTGTTTCGCGGTAAACTGGCGGCTTATTCAGAAATTGTAAAAAAATATCCCGAAGGTGAAACTGCAAAAAACATTATGTTTAATAAGGCAAAGATGTATACGGATAAACTTGGCGAACACAATAAGGCTATATCCATATTCGCTGAACTTGCTGCAAAGAATAACTACAGGAACTCCTCCGTTGAACTTGTGAAGGCGCACATTCAGGCAAAAAATTACGATACAGCCATTGTTTTGTCAAAGGAGTTCTTAAAGGAGCATCCTGAGAACGAACAATTAACTGTGCTTCTGGGAGAAGCACTGCTTGCGAACGGAGAAACTGATGAATCTATGACGTTGTTACAGAAAGTCTATGAAAAAACGCCGAATATTCATACGAAGAACAAACTGAGGTCTATTTTTAACAATCACGAGCAGATAATTGAAAAAAAAGACCATGGGTTGACCAGTTTCGTAACTCTTACCTTAACTGAAACAGAATCGTATTTTTCAAACGTCCCTGATATCAAAGAGGGTTTCCCGCCTCTGAAACAGAGAATTAAGAGTATAAACATACACCCTTTTTTTGCTCAAAAACAGAAGTTTCCGGTAACGTTAGAATTGATTTCACCGGATAAACCTTCTCTTAGCGAACCCGCTACAATTTATAAAAAAGACACAGAGGGGTATAAACTTAAATGGGAAACTGAACTTACTGCATCAAATAACATATGGAGGAAGATATTACCTTTCAGGGTCATATATCCCTGGCAGGAAGAGAAACACCCTGAGGTTCAGATTTTCAGGCGTACTGTACACAGCGAGAAATCCATGACCGTTGAAATAGAAATAATGTTGTCTCCGGGTATCTGGGAGATAAAGGTTCTGAATCCTGTTAGAGGAGGTAAAATCACCGAAGTTAATCCTGTCCCGGATTTTATGGACAATACACTTGTATCATACGCAAATGTGAGCGGCCATATGAAGTTGAAAATGATTTATCCTCCTAACTCTCATATAACAAACTACTATCCCGAGGTCGTTGTGAACAAGACTGATATTCTGGAAAATAGGCTTATAGATGAACTGTCAGATGAATTCAGATACAATGGAATTTACATAAAAGGGGAAATAAAGACAGGAGGTCTTTACGTGATACGCAAAAATGAGAAAATTTTTACAATGGCAGAGAGGATTGACAGGAGATGAAACCAAACAGGACCTTTATTCTTTTTTTTCTATTCGCCTTACCGCTTTTTCCATCCTCCATTTTTTTTGATTTTGAGAAGACAGTCGGGTTATGGCAGAGTGGAGTGGACAACCAGGAAATCACATTATCCGATAGGTATTCATTTACGGGAAAGTTCTCTCTGAAAATAGACCTTAAAGATACAAAGGTTGCATGGATAAAATATCCCCATATTCTCAACCTTCACAATTATGACAGATTATCTTTCACTGTTTACCTGCCCGATGGGAACCTAAGTGAATCGCTTTTCAAGTTTTACATAAAAGACGAAGAATGGAACTGGTTTGAAACAGACCTGTTACATATCACCTGCGGCGAGGAAAAAGAGGTTACCCTTGATATATCTGCTGAAAGTTTTCAGTGGCATCCAGTGGGACATTTCAGAGGATGGAACAGTTATGTAAAACAGGGAATTAAAGAGATAGGTGTAATCTTTTTCTTGCCCCATACGGATACGGGTTTTGTTTACATAGATAGCATTCGTCTGACCGGACAGAAAGATATTGACAGACAACCCTGCCTGTATAATTTCCATGTGAATTCAAACCGGGTAAAAAAATTTGAAAAATTTGAAGTAAGGTTTGATATATCGCCTGTCCCCACAGACCCTTTTGATACGGATGAATTGACAATAAAAGGTTATTTTACCTCACCCTCGGGGAGAACTGTTATTATCCCTGCTTTTTTCTTTCAGGATTATCTCAGGTATCTGGATTCTGACGGAGAAAAACTTATCCCTTACGGAACAAACTGCTGGAAACTCAGATTCACTCCTGAAGAAGCAGGAACCTATAAATACAATATCACGGTTAATTACAATGGTAATATTTCGGAATTTCCAGCAGATACTTTTTTTGTTGAAAATAATTCTGCAGGGGGATTTCTCGGTTGGGATAAACATGACCCCTTTTATATGTCTTTCCGCAGTGGGGAGTTTTTTTATCCCATAGGTCATACACTGCGTTCTCCTGATGATACAAGGTCTCCCTATCCTTACGAGTTTGTTCCGCCCAGAAATATGGGGACATTTGCATACGACAATTATTTTAAAAGGATGTCGGAGAACGGGGAAAATTATGCAAGAGTTTGGATGTCAGCATGGTGGGCTGGTTTAGAGTGGACTCCTTCCTATGCCCCACATTATAAAGGACTGGGCAGGTATAGTATGGAAAATGCATGGCGTTTGGATTACATAATAGACGCTGCTGAAAGATACGGAATATATTTAGACCTGACCATTATAAATCACGGGCAGTTCAGTGTAAATCCCGATGCTGAATGGTGGGACAATCCTTACAATATTATAAACGGGGGGATGCTTGAAACACCCGATGAATTTTTTATAAATGATACGGCTGCAGATTATTTCAAAAAACGCCTTGATTATATTGTATCAAGGTGGGGATATTCAACTGCCGTGGCGTTCTGGGAACTATGGAATGAAATTGACCTTACCGGATACTATGACACGCTGAAGGTAAAAAAATGGCATGAAAAAGTTGTCCCGTATTTGTCTAAAATAGACCCTTATGGACACCTGATAACAACCCACTACTGCAGACGGGAAACAGACCCTCTCATATGGGCATTGCCGCAGATTGAAATGATAGTCGGCAATTCTTACAGTACGGAGATGGTCAGTAGTATTGAGCAGTTCTTTATTAAAAGGAAGCCCTTTGAAAAGCCATTGATGGTTAATGAGTACGGGGTTGGAAAAGACCGCAAACTTCTTGAAAATAATCTCCATGCCGGTATATGGGCATCATCTATGACACCTATGACTGGAACTGCATTGTTCTGGTGGTGGCCCTTTATTGACTACTATGACATCTATTTTCACTACAGAGCACTTTCTGAGTTCTGGAGGGTAGAAGACAGAAGAGGAAAAGATTTTCAGATTGCAGGAGCAGTTTGTGAATCATCCTCAGGAGAGTTATCCATTACGGGTATTCAGAATACAGAGGAGGGGTTTTTCTGGGTATACAACAAAAAACTCTTCAATACAAGAAAACCTGTTACCTCTGTTCTGAATAAAAACACATCTTTATTAAAATTCAATGATTTTATTCCCGGCACTTATTCAGTTGAATTCTGGGATACGTATAATGGCAAAGTCATTGGAAAAACACGGGTGCTATTTAAAGAAAACAAACAGGAGATAGAAACCCCTGAATTTTTAAATGACATAGCAGTGAAAATCAAAAGGGTGCAATGAAACGCAAACTTTTCTTTTTTATCTGGATTTTCGCATCTTTTCTGTATGGACAAGGACGGTATAAATATGTTGTAGATGTGGAGATAGAAGATGCAGGGTTATCTGCCGGTGTGGGCTCAGCAGCAGTAAAAATTATTAATTTTACGGACAGAAAAACAGAGAATGTTGATGTCAGGATTTATGATGAGAAAGGGAATATCTGTATTCTGAAAGGAATTAACCATACATGTGAAAAAGAAATGGAAATAATATTTATTCCCACTCAGGAAAGATTTTATAAACTATTTATTGATTTTGACAGCCTCAGGAAATTGGAATACTCCGTCTTTAAAAAGGGAGTGATGCTCATAGATGATTCCCTTCCTTTGAACTCAAATAAGTCCGGGCAGTGGAACTGGGAATCAATTCGCCCGTTCAGCGGTAAATACGCACAAACCAGTAGGGATGGTTTTTCTATGCACAGGGTGTCTTTTGCTGAACCTGTGCCGGTAAAAAGAGGTGATAGTCTCGTTTTCTTCGTTTATGTCCCTTCAAATAACCCGCCTGAAGAGATTATGGTTGAAATAGAAACGGAGAGAAGAAAGAGGTACTTTTTTTCTTACGGCACAGACAAAATTAAACATGGGAATGTAAAAAAAATTTTGATGGGACAGATACCCGGAAAGAACCGGTGGCTGAAACTGAAAATACCGATGTCAGAGGTCAGAGAAAAAACTATCAGAGCACTGGGTTTCTATAACTCGTGCGGAAGAGTTTGGTGGGACAGGGTTTCGCTCAATGAGGTACCGGTGGAATGTGCCATAAAAAGCGTAAGGGAACCAGAGAGAACAATAACACCCTATTTTGATTACAGATTAAGCAGGCCTTTAAAAAAGGGGACTGAAATTTTTCAGATTTTGCAACTTGACGCATCAAAATCTTTTAATGCTGAAAAATACCTCTGGGAGAGAGGAAACGATACTTTTTCAGGGAGTGAACCTGAAGTACTCCTTAAAAGAGGCGATGATAGAAAGGTCATATTAACCGTTGAAACACAGGGGAGCAAGGACAGGGTGGATTATACAATACCGGAATCATCGGAAGAACCGGAAGAAATCAGTATAATGGCAAAAATTTTACCCTACACACCTTTTTTCCGCTCTGGAGAGGGGTTGTCACTGCCGGTATCAGTTACCAATATGAACAATGAAATAATACCGGCAGAAATTAAAAGTCAGTTTTCTTCGGAGAAGATAACCCTCAATCCGGGACAGACAATCCAGAAACATATTAAAGTAAAAACTTCAGACTCAGGAAGTTTAGTGGAAATAGCGCTCTATATACATGATATAAAGATATGGAATAAATCACTTTCCATTCAAAGGCCGGAATATTCATCTGTTTTTATAGAAGGACCCTTTCTCAAGGATGAAAATAGGAATTATCTGGCGATAAATATTCCTGACTACGTTGTAAATGACGGGGATTTACAGACAGGAAAGAAAATTTTAATAACGCTTGCAGGTTCTTACCCTGAACTATTGAAAGAACAAATCGGGTTAATGTTGAAGGGAAAAAAGATAATATCTGAAATAAATGAAGTCAAATCTCCTCATTACGGTTATAACCATAGACTTTTTTCTGAATATCTCTGTCTTCTGAATGCTGTGAACCGCAGTGATAAGGGAGGTATGATAATTATCTTCCCATATACTGAATCAATGACAGTGAAAAGTTCCCCTGTTGAATGGGAAAAAGTATTGAATGCGATGGTATACATTGCCTCAAATAGATTTTCAAAACTCATTTTCGTATCACCTTTTCCTTCCCCACCTTTTACAGAACGGTTTTATCCTTACTCAGAAGTTATTAAAAATTTCGCATCACGGAAGAAAATATTTTTCATTGATTTATACAAACTTTACCGTGTAATTCCCGAATGGGAAGCGTTTTTTCTTCATAACTCAGGTATATATCAAAATCTTCCTGATGAAAGAGGAACAAAGATTCTTGCCGGATGTCTTGCAGAAGCAGTTTCATCTTATCTGATGAAAAATGAATCTGGAAGCCAGTAGTGTTGTTAATAAAACATTTTCTGCTTTCGCCATCTTTAATTTTTTTTTACAAATGGGTATAATATTTATATGGAAGAAATAAAGTTATTTCTGAATGTCGTGGTAGGCAGGGATGGCTTGTATCAAACTGCTCTCTGTTTTTCGGCATATGGTGAGTTGTGGTATTTATTTCAAGACAGCTCAGGGTTCTGTTTCAGAAATGTTAAAGAAGGCTTCACTCACGATTATTCCCCGGGAGAAATGAAGAAGAAAAAATACGGCATATACCGACAGATGAGCCAGAAGTGGAACCAGATAAATTCAATTTTAAAGGGTACTGCACAGATAGACTAAACCATTTACCTATGTTTTCTGGTGTAAGTGAATATCCTGTTGTGGGAAAGGGATGGTAATTCCTTCGGCATCAAACCGTTTTTTTATCTGTTCCTGTAAAGAAAAGTAAACATCCCAGTAGTCAGAAGTCTTGACCCACGGCCTTACCGCAAATTTCACACTGCTGTTGGCAAGTTCCATCACGGCGATTGTCGGGGCAGGTTCTTTCAATATGCGGCTGTCAGCGGCAATAACCTCTTCCAGTACCTTACGAACCTTATCTATATTGTCTTTATAACTGACACCAGTTATAATGTCTACCCGTCTTTGGTCCTTAGATGAATAGTTGGTGATGTTGTCTGACGAAAGTTTCGCGTTGGGTATGATAATTTTCTTGTTATCAGGAGATTGGAGTTCGGTGGTGAAAAAGCCAATTTCCTGCACAGTTCCCATAACACCAGCACCTTCAATAAAATCTCCAGTCTTGAATGGTTTGAAAATCGCCATAAGCACGCCTGCCGCAAAATTGGCCAGTGAACCCTGCAATGCAAACCCGACGGCCAGTCCAGCAGCCCCGAGTACTGCAATAAGAGATGCTGTCTGCACCCCGAGTTGTCCAAGAGCCGCAATTATTACAAAAGTCATTATAAGTATGTATGAGGCGTTTGAAATAAATGAAATCAGGGTCTCTTCCATGTGACCTTTATGCAAAAGGCGTCTTATCAACTTTCTCAGTGCTATGGCGATAAAACGTCCAATCACAAGTATTAAAACAGCCGCCAGGACCTTCATCCCGAACACCATGCTCCATTCCTGAATTTTTGATATGCCTTGTTCCATGTTTCACCTCCGTTTTTATTCAAAAAACAACTGCTCTGGATTTAATTTTGCTGTATATCTTATCATTTTAAAACGTAAAAATAAATATTTATCTGTGGAACTCAAATTCCGACATAAGGATTATAGGGATGAGGAATAAGAGAAAAGGAAAGGGGATAGGTGCGAGTGCGGAAGGGCAGTAATAAGACAAGGTGAAAAGCGAAAGCGTTCGGACAATTACCTTACTCGGAGCTGTCTGAACCATCCGAAGATTGTT